>CAYUEM010000053.1:0-15637 GCA_964442925.1 uncultured Hyphomonadaceae bacterium | reverse complement strand
CCGTGCTGGCCGCGCTCGTCGTCTGCGCGGCTGATGACCGGGCCGGGGGCCAGGGCGGTCTGTTCGGTGAAAGTGAGCCGGCTGCGCGCGCGCCACTGCCGCGGGCCAGGCCGTGGAATGGCCAGACGAAGCTGGATCAGGAATTTGCCGCGATCGGTTTTTATCTGTCGGGCCATCCGTTGGATGATCTGCTGGCGTCAATTGACCGTGAACGGGTGACGCTGGCTGTGGAGATTGCCGAGCGCGCAGAGGATGGCCGACCGCTGGAACTTGTCGGCATCGTGCGCGCGCGGGTCGAAAAACCTGCGCGGCGAGGGGGTAAATTTGCTTTTCTGACCCTGTCCGATCCGTCGGGCGAGGTTGAGCTGATGGTCTATCCCGAGACGCTGAGCGAGGCCCGCGACCGGCTGGAGCCGGGCGCGGCGGTTGCACTGACCGTCAGTGTCCGCCGTCAGGGCGAGGACATCCGACTGGCCGCTGAGGTCATCAAGCCGATTTCTGCTGCGCGGATCGTCCGGCAGGCGGGCGGGCTCAGGGTGCGACTTGGCCGCGATGCCGACCCGCAGGAGGTCGCGGCCATTGCGCGGGCACTGCGGGCGCGACAGGCGGGCGTGCGCGGTCGGCTGCTGATCGAGTTGCCGCTGGAGGATGGCCAGGTTGTGACGCTGGAACTGCCGCAGACCTATGCCACTGATGTTCTGGCGATGCAGGCGCTGAAAAGTGTGGCCGGAGTTGATCGGGTGGTGGCGGGATGAGTGCGCAGGCACACGTCACTTTGCAATCGCTGTTTGCCGCAAGGCTTGCAAGATGGAGCAGAGTGTGTATAGGGCGCTGTCTTCAACCCAGTTCACGGGCGCATCCGGTGCAGGCCTTTTTTTGAGGTCTCGTTCCGCCCGTGACGGCCAACCGGATGAGGAAAACTGATATGGCTCTGCCTGAATTTACCATGCGCCAGCTTCTTGAAGCTGGGGTCCATTTTGGACACCAGACCCATCGCTGGAACCCGAAAATGAAAGCGTTCATCTATGGTGACCGCTCAAATATCCACATTCTCGATCTTTCAAAAACCGTTCCACTTCTGCATCAGGCGCTGGTGCGTGTGCGAGACACCGTTTCCAAAGGCGGTCGGGTGCTGTTTGTCGGCACAAAGCGACAGGCGGCAGAGCCGATCGCCGAGGCCGCTGAGCGCTGCGCGCAATATTACATGAACCATCGCTGGCTCGGCGGCACGCTAACCAATTGGGAGACCGTGTCGCATTCGATCAAGCGGCTGAAAGATCTCGACACGATGTTTGAGAGTGGCGGTGGCGGCGAGGGGCTGACCAAGAAGGAACTTCTCAATCTGGAGCGCGAGCGCGACAAGCTTCAGCGTGCACTGGGCGGAATTTCCAGCATGGGCGGCCTGCCGGACCTGATGTTCGTGATCGACACGAACAAGGAAGCCATTGCAGTCAAGGAAGCCCGCAAGCTCGGCATCCCGGTTGTGGCTGTGGTCGACAGCAATTGCGACCCCGACGACATCGACTTCCCGTTCCCGGGCAATGATGACGCGACCCGGGCCATTTCCCTGTATTGCAATCTGATCGCTGATGCAGTGATGGATGGTCTTGCCGAATCGACTGCGGGTCTGGACATGGATATGGGTGAGCTTGAAGATCTCGATGGCCTGACAACTGCGGACCTTGCGCGCGCGGACGCCGAAACCGAGGCGGTCGAAGCCGGCGATGGCGAAACTGCAGCCAGTTGATCGGGCATCGCAAGGCACGAAAACCGACGAATTGAGGGGATGTGATCTCCTTTCTGAATGACCTCCCACTGAAAAATCCTGAGGATCACCGACATGTCACAGATCACGGCAGCGCTTGTCAAACAGCTGCGCGAAAAGACCGGCGCGGGCATGATGGACGCCAAGAAGGCGCTCGTCGAAAGCGAAGGAGATATGGAAGCAGCGGTGGACTGGCTGCGCGCAAAGGGCCTGTCGAAGGCTGCGAAAAAATCCGGTCGCACCGCAGCCGACGGCCTGGTCGCGGCAGTCCTGGCCGATGACGGCAAGACTGGCGCGCTGGTTGAGCTTAATGCTGAAACCGATTTCGTCGCGCGCAATGGCCAGTTCCAGTCGGCACTTGCCGCGATTGCGTACACCGCGCTTGGTACCGACGGCTCGCTGGAAGCCGTGAAGGGCGCACCCGCACCACAGGGCGACGGCACGGTTGAGGACATGATCACCCGCCTGATCGCGACGATCGGTGAGAACATGACGCTGCGCCGGGTCGCGCGGCTGACAGCAGATGGCGCAGTGGCTGCTTATGTCCACAATGCCGAGACCGATGGTTTGGGCAAGGTCGGCGTGCTCGTGGCGCTTGAGGGCGATGGCAGTGATCTCGCCGCGGTCGGGCGCAAGGTGGCGATGCATGTTGCCGCGACATCACCTGCAGCTGCGACCGTGGACGCGCTTGATCCTGCGCTGATCGAGCGTGAACGTCACGTGCTGACCGAAGAGGCGCGCGCCAGCGGCAAGCCGGATTCGGTGATCGAAAAGATGATCGAAGGTCGGATGAAGAAGTTCTACAAGGAAGTTGTCCTCGTCGAGCAGCCCTTTGTCATGGATCCGGACAAGACAGTTGGCCAGTTCATCGCCGACAGCGGTGGCGTCCTGAAAGACTTTGAGCGGTTCACGCTTGGCGAGGGAATTGACAAGGGCGAAGACGATTTCGCAGCCGAGGTGGCGGCGCTTTCGAAAGGCTGAGTTCGGCTGGACCGCTGCCTCCTGCGGCATTTGTCTTGCCGGGCGGGTCATGACAGGCGCACCGGAATCCGTTAGTGCAGGCAAAACCTGTTTCCGGAGCCCTGATCATGACAGCTGAAATTCCTGACGGACCAATGGAGGCGGATGCCTCCGCGTCCGATTGCCTGATCTATAAACGCATCTTGCTGAAACTGTCAGGCGAGGCGCTTATGGGGCAACTGGATTATGGCATCGACATGGGTGTCTGCCAGGCCTTTGCGCGCGAAATACAGGCTGCGCAATCAACCGGCGCGGAAATCTGCCTGGTTATTGGTGGCGGCAATATCTTCCGCGGGCTGGCCGGTGCCGCGCAGGGCATGGACCGGTCACAGGCTGACAGTATGGGGATGCTGGCCACGGTGATGAACGCGCTGGCCCTGCAGAGCGCGCTGGAGGGTATGGGCGTGGAGACGCGGGTGCAGTCAGCCATCCCGATGGATCAGGTCTGTGAACCTTTCATTCGCCGCCGGGCGATCCGGCACATGGAGAAAGGACGGATCGTGATTTTCGCGGCGGGCACAGGAAATCCGTTCTTCACGACCGATACCGGGGCGGCACTGAGGGCGGCGGAAATGGGCTGCGATGCCATGCTCAAGGGCACGCAGGTCGATGGTGTCTATTCCGCCGACCCGAAAACCGATGACAATGCGACGCGATATGACCAGCTGGACTATCAGGACGTGCTGGCGCGTAATCTCAAGGTGATGGATGCATCAGCTGTGTCGTTGATGCGTGACACCAATATCCCGATTGTGGTCTTCTCCCTGCATCAGTCCGGTGCCCTTCAGGATGTCCTGCATGGTCGCGGAACCTATTCAGTGATCTCGAATGAGACAAAGGTTGAAAAATGAGTTTTGACGTAAAGGATCTGGAGCGGCGCATGGATGGCGCGCTAAGCTCACTTTCGCAGGAATTCGCAGGCCTGCGAACCGGCCGGGCCTCGGTAAACCTGCTTGATTCGATCATGGTGCCTGCTTATGGCGCGTCGATGCCGCTGAGCCAGGTCGCGTCCGTCTCGGTACCGGAATCGCGGATGATTGCCGTCAATGTCTGGGACAAGCAACTGGTCGGTGCGGCCGACAAGGCGATCCGCAATTCGGGGCTTGGGCTCAATCCGGTGGTCGATGGCACCAATCTGCGCATTCCGATCCCGCCGCTGAATGAGGAGCGCCGCGCGGACCTCGCCAAGATCGCGGGCAAATATGCCGAGGCGGCGCGGGTGGCAGTTCGCAATGTTCGCCGCGACGGCATGGACCAGTTGAAGAAACTGGAAAAGGATGGCGAGATCAGCGAGGACAAACATCGCGGTCTTGCCGATGATGTGCAGAAGATCACAGACAGGCACATCAAGCGCATTGATGAGGCGCTTACCGCCAAGGAAGAGGAGATCATGCAGGTCTGATGGCCCACAGCGACTCAGCTGGCCCGCACGCCGGAAACGGCGAAGGCGACGGACCGCCTGGCCATGTCGCGATCATCATGGACGGCAATGGCCGCTGGGCGAAGGCGCGCGGCCTGCCACGCAGTGCTGGACATGAGCGCGGCGTGGAGGCCTTGCGTCGCACCGTTGAGGCCGCTGGCGAGATCGGCATTCGGTATCTGACAGTGTATTCCTTTTCAACCGAGAACTGGCGCCGCCCGGCAGAAGAAGTCAGTGCCCTGTTCGGCCTGCTGAAAGCCTATATTGGCCGGGATCTTGAGCGTCTGAAGAAAAAGGGCGTGCGGGTTCGCGTCATTGGCGCACGGACAAACCTTCCGGGCGATATTCTGAAATTGCTTGAGCGGGCTGAAACCGAGACAGCCGACAATCGCGATTTCAATCTGACCGTGGCGTTCAATTATGGCGGGCGCGATGAGATCGTGCGCGCGGCGCGCCAACTGGCGCAGCAGGTCGCAATCGGCGCGCTGGCGCCGGATGCGATTGACGAAGCGCGGTTTGCGCGCGCGCTCGACACGAACGGGCTGCCCGATCCCGACCTGCTGATCCGGACGAGCGGAGAGTTCCGCACCAGCAATTTCCTGCCCTGGCAATGCGCTTATGCCGAAATGGTCTTCTGTGACGTGTTGTGGCCGGATTTCGGAGAGGCCGCCTTGCGGAAGGCCATCAATGAATACAAGGCACGCGAGCGCCGTTTCGGTGCGGTCGAACCGGGGGCGCGCTGAGATGGCGCGGACCGATGCCGGTCGGCGTGCATCTGACAGTTTGGCCTTGCGTCTGGTGTCGGCGGCAATCCTGATCCCGGTTGCGCTGTTTGTTGTCTGGTCAGGCGGCTGGTGGCTGGCGGTCGGGGCGGCGGTGTTTGCTGGCGCGATGGCCTATGAGTGGAACCGGATGAGTGGGCACGGGCCCCGCTGGGGGCTGATGGGTGCGCTTGGTGTCCTCAACCTCGCCTTCCCGGTGGTGCCGATTCCCGTGTTTTGCGGCGGCCTGGTCGTGATCGCCTTCGCTTTCGGCGCATTCAATTTCCGGGATTTCGCGATGGCCAGTTTTGGCGCGCTTTATGCGGGCGGAATGCCGTTTGCGCTGCAACTTCTGCGCGGCGGTCCGTGGGACGGACAGGCGGCAGCGCTGATCCTGATGGGAATTGTCTGGGCATCGGATTCGGCTGCCTATTTCGCCGGGCGCGGATTTGGCGGCCCGTCGCTTTCGCCGGAAAGCCCGAACAAGACCTGGAGCGGGGCCATCGGGGCGATTGTCGCAAGCGTTTTGTGCGGGTTGATTGCGGCTGGACTGATGCGGGCGGATGCGCTGATATGGGCGATGATGGCGGGCGGTGTGTCGGTCATCGCGCAGCTCGGCGACCTTTTCGAATCGCAGTTGAAACGGCGGTTTGGCGTCAAGGACGCAAGTGCGCTTGTCCCCGGACATGGCGGTGTAATGGACCGTGTTGACGGGCTGGGCGCAGTCTGTGTCGGTTCGGTGACCCTGTTTCTTGTGTTTCCGTGGCTGCTGTCACGGCTGGGATTGTGAACGAGGGGACCGGGCAATGAAAATTTCGATTATGGGCGTGACAGGCTCGATTGGTGCTTCTGCCCTCTCGGTGATTGCAGCGGCCAACCGGGTCAAGCCGGACGGTGAGCCGGCATTTGAACTGGTCGCGATCAGTGCCAACGGGGATGTTGATGGGCTCGCACGCGCCGCGCTTGAGTTTCGCCCGCAAGTTGCGGTGATCGCCGACGAAAGCCGGCTGCAGGCGTTGCGTGACCGGCTCGCAGGAAGCGGCATCGAATGTGCAGGTGGCGAGGCGGCTGTGACCGAAGCGGCAAGCCGTCGCTGTGACAAGCTTCTGGCAGCGATCAGCGGCTCGGCGGGGCTGGCATCGACGCTGGCCGCAGTGCGTGCCGGCACGACTGTCGCGCTTGCCAACAAGGAGAGCATTGTCTGCGCCGGCCGGCTGATTCTCGGTGAGGCGCGCCGCTGCGGGGCCACAATCCTTCCTGTGGACTCAGAGCACAATGCAATCTTCCAGGTTTTCCAGGACCGGCGCTTTATCGAAAAGCTGACGATCACCGCATCGGGTGGGCCATTCAGGACACTGAGCCTTGAGCAGATGCGCGCGGCGACGCCGGACGAGGCGAAAGCCCATCCCAACTGGGATATGGGCATCAAGAATTCGATCGACAGCGCGACGCTGATGAACAAGGCGCTGGAATTCATCGAAGCGGCCTATCTTTTCGACTTGCCGGCAGACCGGATCGACGTGCTCGTGCATCCGCAATCGGTTGTCCATGGCATGGCGCATTATATCGATGGATCGGTGCTGGCGCAGTTGGGTGCGCCAGACATGCGCACGCCGATTGCGCATGCGCTGGCCTGGCCCGAGCGCGTCGATGTGCCCGTTGAACGGCTCGATCTGGCGGCGCTGGGGCGACTTGATTTCGAGCCGGTCGACGATCGCCGCTTTCCCGCCGTGGGCTATGCCCGTGAGGCCAGCCGGCTCGGCAATGGGGCTGCCACAGTCTTAAATAGTGCTAATGAAGCGGCTGTAGCTGCATTTATCGGGCGAAAATGCGACTTCCTCGACATAAGCTGGATCGTCGGTGAAGCACTGGAACGGTTCCCTTCCACGAATTTTGCAGGCATGACCTGCGAGACACTGGATGAGATTTCTGTTCTTGACATCTGGGCCCGCGAGCTTGCACGCGGTCTGGTCGAAAGGGCCCGCTAAAGGCCAGAGGAGGAGCGTTTGAATAGCCTGCTTACACAGGGACCGATCTTTATTGCCTCGCTCGTGCTGATGCTCGGTGTTGTGGTCGTTGTCCATGAGCTTGGCCATTATCTGGCCGGTCGGTTTTTCGGCGCTGCCGCGGAGTCGTTTTCTGTCGGATTTGGCAAACCGATTGTCGAGCGCACCGATGCGCGCGGAACACGCTGGCGCATCAACTGGGTGCCGCTGGGAGGTTTCGTCAAATTTGTCGGCGAACCACAGGCGCCCGGCGATGTCGGTCGTATCGAGCAGGGGCCTGTCGGGAAAGCCTATAGTGAGTTGGGCCCGGGCGCGCGCTCAATCGTCGCGATGGCCGGACCGGCTGCGAATTTCGTGCTCGCAATCGTGCTTTTCAGTCTGATTTTCTGGGCCAATGGAAGCGCGCGCGAGCAGCTTTCGATCGCGACGGTCGAGCCCGGTGGTCCGGCAGCGATTGCGGGGTTTGAGCCCGGTGACCGGATCATAGAAGTTGGTGGCAAGGCGCTGGAAAATCGCATGGACCTGTTGTTGCCTGTGCAACTGGGTGCTGGCGACCCGCTTGACATCGTGGTTGAGCGCGAGCGCGAGAGGCTGTCCCTGGTGGTCACGCCGGAACGCCGGATGCTCGACAATGGCGTGGGTCAGGTGCAGCCGCTGGGGGCGATCGGCGTCGCTTTCCAGCCGGTTGTTCTGGAGCGCCAGACCTATCATCCGCTGGCAGCACTGGTTGAGGGCACGACGGAAACCGGAAAGACCGTGTCGATGACCGTCGACATGATTGTGCGCATGGTGACGGGCCGCGAACCGCTGTCGAACCTGTCCGGCCCGGTCGGGATTGGCGATGTCACCCGGCGCGTCGTCAACCGGACAATGGCTGCCGACCACGTCAGTCTTGGCACGCGGCTGGTCGCACTTGGCTGGACCGCCCTGCACATCTGCGCGCTTGTGTCGGTTGGGATCGGCCTGTTCAATCTGCTGCCCCTGCCCGTGCTTGACGGCGGGCATCTGGTTTTCAACGCCTATGAGGCGATAACCGGCAAGGCGATGCCGGAAAAAATACAGGAGGCGAGCCTGACTTTAGGGCTGTTCCTGCTTATAGGCCTGTTCGTTGTCGTCACCCTTGGTGACATCATTGAAACTGGCGTTTTTGCCTCAGGCGGCCACACAGACTGAAACAGAGCCTATCGGGCAGGTGCGAGGACGAGCATGCGATCATTTTTTTCAGCCACGGCCATGGCGGCGGCACTTGTGCTGGTTCCGGGCACCTGCCTGACCGCGAATGCTCAGGCGCAGCAGGACCCGCTAGCCGGCACGGTCCGCTCGATTGTCGTGGAGGGCAATCAACGCATCGAGCCGCGCACCGTGCAGTCCTACCTGCTGCTGGAACCGGGTGATCCGTTCAATGGTGAGCGCATTGACCTCAGCCTGAAAACGCTGTTCGCGACCGGTCTGTTTGCCGATGTGGCAATCGACAGGCGCGGATCCGATCTTGTTGTCCGGGTGGTTGAAAACCCGATCATCAACCGGGTGCTTTTCGAGGGCAACAGTTCGCTTGATGATGACAAGCTGCGCGAGGAAATCGAGGCAGCACCCCGCGGGATTTTTACCGCGGCGCGGGTGCAGTCGGACGTTCAGCGCATGCTGGAGCTTTACCGGCAGTCCGGGCGCTTCTCTGCGACTGTCGAACCGGAATACAAGCCGCTCGACCAGAACCGCGTCGATCTGATTTTCAAGGTTACCGAGGGGCCGGTGACCGGCGTTCGTTCGATCAATGTGATCGGCAATGAGGTCTATTCCGACCGTCGCTTGCGCAGTGAGATCGTGACCAAGCAGTCGCGATGGTGGCGTTTTTTCTCGTCCAATGACAATTATGATCCCGGGCGGCTCGAATTTGATCGCGAGACCCTGCGCCAGTTTTATCAGAACAATGGCTATTACGACTTTCGCGTCGTGTCCGCCGTCGCCGACCTGACGCCAGACCGTGAAGACTTCTACGTCACCTTCACGGTCGAGGAGGGCGAGCAATATGATTTCGGCGAAATTGACGTCGAAACGGTGCTTGAAAAACTCAATCCGCAAGCCCTGCGCCGCGCAGTCTCCATTCAGGAGGGCGACCTTTATCAGGGCGACAGGATCGAGAGCGCGATCGATTCGCTGACCTTCGCGGCCGGTGTTGCCGGATACGCATTTGTCGATATCCGCCCGCGCATAAGCGCCGATCCCGAGACCAATCGTGTGAATGTCACCTTTGCGATTGATGAGGGACCGCGGGTCTATGTCGAGCGGATCGATATTGTCGGCAACACAAGGACGCTGGACCGCGTCATCCGTCGCGAGATGCGGGTGAGCGAGGGCGATGCGTTCAACCGTATCCTGCTTGACCGCTCGCGCAACCGGGTGCGTGCGCTTGGTTTCTTTGGAGCGGTGGAGATCACCGAGGTTCCGGGGTCTGAGCCGGACCGCACCGTGGTTGAGGTCAAGGTCGAAGAACAGCCGACCGGCGAGCTTTCGTTTGCTGCAGGTTTCTCATCGGTTGATGCCTTCCTTCTTGACGTGTCGATTGCAGAGCGCAACCTGCGCGGGACCGGCCAGTCGGTCTCGGCCCGGGCGTCGGCATCCTCGCGCAACCAGATCCTCGATTTCCGGTTTACCGAGCCGCGCTTCCTTGACCGCAATCTCGCTGCAGGCATCGACCTGTTTGTGTCGCGTCAGGATTTTCTCGATATTTCGAATTTTGAAACCCAGACAGTTGGCGGCGGTCTGCGCGTCGGATTTCCGCTGACAGAGCGGACCAATCTTGGCCTGCGTTACCGGTTGCAACTCGATGAAATCAATGTCGATGACGATATCGTCGTGATCAATGCGGATGACGGCACGCAGGCGACGTTTACAAATGATGCAGGTACGCCGGATGATCCGTCAGACGATTTTGTCCAGGCGGTTCCCAATACCCCGCCCCTTCCCGATGGCGTGATCGCAGCCGATGTGTGCTCCGATGTGGTGTCTGTCACGATCCGGCCATCTTTGTGCGACAGCGAACGCACGGAGCTGAGCTCGATCGTGGGCTACACATGGCAGTGGGACCGCAGGAATGATCCGTTCGCGCCGACACGCGGTTTCGATATGAGTGTCAGTCAGGATGTTGCCGGCGTTGGCGGTGACGTGAATTATCTGCGCACCGAGGCAACCGCAGCCTGGTATCGTGGATTGTGGAAGGGTTTGCGGTTCAGCTCGCGTCTGTCAGTCGGCTATATCACGCCGTTTGGCGATGATAATTCGGTCCGGATCAACAATCGCTTCTTTCGCGGCGGCAGCTCGTTCCGAGGGTTCGATGTGGCCGGCCTTGGCCCAAGGGAAATTGACCGGGTGTTCGATGAGAATGGTGATCAACTTCTCCAGCGTCGCGGGCGCTCACTCGGTGGCAATGCCTATTACCAGACCACGTTCGAACTCGCCCTGCCGAATTTCTTTCCCGAGGAATTCGGCATCAAGACCGCTCTGTTTTCCGATGTCGGATCGGTGGGGCGGCTCCAGAGCGAAGACAAGGATGATCCGATCTTCTTCACCGATACCAGCACAGGTGTTGCAAGAAATGCGGTGCGCTTCACCGAGGATGAACTGTCGCTTCGTGCCACTGCCGGGCTCAGCATTTTCTGGGATTCACCATTCGGGCCGATCCGGTTCGATTTCTCCGAAATCCTGCGGAAGGAAGAGTATGATGAGACCGAAACCTTCCGCTTTTCCACCACCACACGTTTCTAGCTCCAGGGAGTCTATCTGATGAAAACCCTCAAATTTCTGATGGCCGCATTTGCACTTGTCATGTCGTCACTTGCCGTTGCTGCGCCTGCCGCTGCGCAGGGTACCAAGATCGTCGTTGTCGATCAGGGCCGGGTTCTTCGCGAAAGCAAGGCCGGTCAGGATATCGCGCAGAAGATCCAGACCATTGAACAACAGATGCAACGTGAACTCGAGCCCACCGCCAAGTCGCTGGAAACCATGGGCAAATCGCTGGAAACCAAAAGTGCGAACATGACACCCGAGGCAATGCGGGCCGATGCAGCACTGCGGCAGGAAGCGCAGGATTTCCGCAACAGGCTACAGGGCCTCTCGCAGGAGCGCGACAAGCGCGCCGCTGAACTCCAGCTGACCGAACGACAGGCCTCAGTGGCATTTTCCAAGGCGCTCGGACCGGTGCTTGAGGAGGTGATGAACGAGGAAGGTGCTCAGATCATGCTCGGTGCGAGCGACGTGATGGTCGCCAAGCCGGAAACAGACGTCACCAGCAAGGTGATCTCCAAGCTGGATGCGCGCGCACCTACAATCGCCGTTTCGCGCCAGCGGATCCCGGAGCAGACTGCGCAACAGTAGGCCTTGACGCGGGCCTGCCCGCAAGTGGTGGAGTGTATCGCGTGCCTGTTGATCCGAGATTCTACGCGCCTTATGGGGCTAAGACGCTTGCTGACTGGGCTGACAGGACGGGCGCGGAACTTCGCGGAGATCCGGGCAAGCCGGCATTCAGTGTCGGTTCGGCGGAACGTGCCGGAGAGGGCGATGTCTGCTTTCACGAAGGCAAGCCGGAAGGAGCCGCCGGGGTCAGCCCTCTGGCTGCAGGCTGTTTCATCCGCGAGGATGCAGCAGAGCACCTGCCGAAAACGGTTGCTGCGCTGATCAGCCCGCGGCCACGCCTTGATCATGTTCGTGCATCGCGTGAACTGGTCCGGGTGCGTGTGATCGGGCGGCAGGAGAGCTTTGTCCATCCTGATGCGAATGTGCATAAGGATGCTGAACTGGCACCGGGCGTTACGGTTGGAGCGGGCGCGGCAATCGGCGCGCGCACGCTTGTGGGGGCCGGCAGTGTCATCGGTCCGGGCGTGCAGGTCGGTCGCGATTGCGATATCGGTCATCATGTTTCGATAATCTGCGCGCTGATCGGCGATCATGTGCGTATTTCATCAGGCGCGCGTGTGGGAGAGGCCGGTTTTGGCGTTGTCGCCAGCCCTGAAGGCGCGGTGGACCAACCGCATTTCGGGCGGGTGATCCTGCAGGACAGGGTTTCGATTGGCGCAAACACGACGATTGACAGGGGCGCGTTCGAAGACACGGTGATCGGCGAGCGCACCAAGATCGACAATCTTTGCCAGATTGCCCATAATGTGCAGATCGGGCGCAGCGCCATGATCGCTGCCTATGGCGGCATTTCGGGCAGTGTGGTGATTGGCGATGGCGCGCGGCTGGGTGGACGGGTTGGCATTGCCGATCATGTCACCATCGGCAACGGATCGAGCCTGGCGGCATCTTCAGGTGTGTTTCGAGACATTCCTGATGGCGAGACCTGGGGCGGAACACCTGCGCGACCAAACCGTCAGTATATGCGTGAACTGGCCTGGCTGCAAAAGCAGGTGCGTGAGCGGAACCGGAAGTCTTGAGCGCGGCGCAGATCCATCCCACAGCGATCGTGCATGACGGCGCAGAAATCGGTGCCGGCTGCCAGATCGGCCCGTTTTGCGAGGTCGGCCCGCTCACAGAGCTGGGCGAGGGCTGCGTTCTGCATGCGCGCTCCAGCGTGATCGGCGCAACCCGGCTGGGCCGCAATTGCGTGCTGCATTCCGGCGCGATCGTCGGCGGCGGCCCGCAATCGATCGGGTTCGAGCCCGATGCAAGCTCCCGGCTGACGATCGGCGAGGGGTGTGTTTTTCGGGAATTTTCCAGTGTCCATACCGGGCTTCCGGCGTTTGGCGGGATCACGCGGATCGGAGAACGCTGCTATTTCATGCAGGGCGCTCATGCCGGACATGATTGCCAGTTCGGGGATGATTGCGTTCTGGCCAACAGCGCCGTTGTCGGCGGGCATTGCGTCGTGGGCAATCGTGTCTGGATGGGTGGAACCGTGGCTGTGCATCAGTTCACGGAAATTGGCGACAACGCATTCATTGGTGGCGGCTCGATCCTGGTCGGCGATGTCATCCCGTTCGGTATTGTTTCTGGCAATCGGGCCCGTTTGCGAGGGCTGAACATCACCGGACTGAAACGGCGCGGCTTTTCCCGCGAACAGATACATCGCCTGCGAGCCGTCTATCGCGCTTTATTTGAGACCGATGGGGATATCTGCGCGCGGGTCGCGGGCGCGGCAGCGCAATTTGCCGGCCATGAAGATGCCATGTCGATGATCGATTTTGTCGGCGCGAAACGCAAACGACCACTTTGTCTGCCGGATGCATAATGGCTGGAACGCTTGGCATTATTGCGGGTCTTGGCAGTTTGCCGGTGCAACTGGCCGAAAGCGCATGTGCGCAGGGACGCGATGTGTTCATCCTGCGGCTGGAAGGGTTCGCCGAGCCACGCCTTGCCGGCTGGCCGGGCGAGACAGTTGGGCTCGGTCAGGTCGGGCACAGTGTCAGGTTGATGAAATCGGCTGGCTGCAAGCAACTGGTTTTTGCCGGGATTGTCGGGCGACCGGATTTTTCGAAGCTGAAGCTTGACATGGCCGGTGTGCGGCTCCTGCCCAAAGTGCTTCAGGCGGCGCGAAAGGGCGATGACGCACTTTTGCGAACCCTGCTCGACTATTACCGCTCGCAGGGCTTTCAGATTGTTGGAGCGCATGATGTTCAGGCGGGGCTGCTGGCCAGCGAGGGCGTGATGGCCGGGCCGGTTCCGGGCGCTGCACACATGGCAGATATTGACATCGCGCTGCGCGTCGCGCGGGAGGTTGGCCGGCTGGATATCGGTCAGGGCGCGGTCGTCTGTGACGGGTTGGTGCTGGCGGTCGAGGCGCAGGAGGGGACCGACGCAATGTTGCGCCGCTGCGGCCAGCTGAGTGCGCATCTGCGCGGCACACCGCGCCAGCGCAAAGGTGTGCTCGCAAAGGTGCCCAAGCCGATACAGGACCGCAATATCGATCTGCCGACGATTGGCCTGTCGACGCTGGAGCTTGCCGATGCGGCGGGGCTGGCAGGGATCGCTCTGGAAGCGGGCGGCGCGCTTATCCTAGATCGCGCCGGCGTTCTTGAAGACGCAGAACGGCGCGGACTGTTCGTGTTCGGGGCTGCGCCGGTGCCGGGCACGGATGGAGGCTGAAGCGGGCATGCGCGTGCACTTCACCGCCGCTGAAGCGTCCGGCGATCTGCTGGCGCGCGAGACGATTGAGGCGTTGCGCGCGCGCGCGCCGGGCATTGAAGTGTCAGGCATTGGCGGGGCGGAACTTGCTTCTGTCGGGGTTGTTTCGCCGTTCGACACCTCCCCGCTGTCGATACTCGGCCTGTTTGAGGGGTTGAAAGTCTATCCGACGATTGTCCGGCTGGCGGATGCTGCGGCCGACCACATTATCGAGACTTCACCGGATGTGGCCATTCTGGTCGATTCCTGGGGCTTCATGGTGCGCGTGGCAGAGCGTGTGCGCCGGCGTGCGCCGCATATCCGGCTGATCAAGCTTGTCGGACCACAAGTCTGGGCGATGCGCGCGGGGCGGGCAGGAAAGCTGGCCCGCAAAGTCGATCATGTCCTGTGCCTGCATGAAATCGAGCGCCCTTTCTATGCCGGGCATGATGTGAGGATCACGGTGATCGGCAATCCTGCACTTTCGCGCGGTGAGCCGGGAGATGGTGCCGGTTTTCGGACCCGTCACGGGCTGCTGGCAGATGCGCCCCTGTTGCTTGTGCTGCCGGGAAGCCGGCCTTCGGAAATCGACTCTGTCGCGCCGGTGCTGATGGAAGCGGCGCGCAGGCTGAAACGCGAGGATCAAAGGCTGCAGGTGGTTGCAGCCCCGGCTGCGAGCATGGCCGGTCTGTTCAGCGAACGCTTTCCCGATGCGCAGGACTGGCTGACGCTCAGTGGTTCGTCTGGCGAGCGGTTTGATGCAATGGCGGCAGCCGATCTTGCGCTTGCCTGTTCGGGCACCGTGACCAGCGAGTTGGCGATGCAGGACACGGCGATGCTGGTCGGCTATCGCGTCGGTGCGCTGACCTGGCTGGTTGCGCGCCACCTGCTCTACAAGCCAAAGCACATCACCATTATGAACATTGCGGCGGGTGACACTGCGATTGTGCCCGAATTCGTGCAGTCAAACCTGCGCGCCGACCTTATCGCAGATGCAGCTCGCAAATTGCTGGCTGACGGGGATCGCCGCGCGCAGCAGGTGCAGCTTCAGCGCGAAGCACTAAAGGCGATGGGGCAGGGCGGGCGGCCCACCGCAGAGCGGGCCGCCGAGGCGATCCTTGCCGATATCGCCGGTGCAGACTGACGCGCCTGTCGTTGACGCCGAGCCCCGCGCCGCGCGCTGTTGCGCCTTGTCATCCCGCGAAATGATGCCGGCGCCCCAAGCGCCGCTTCATCACGGGCAGGGCTGCGGCCCGATCCGCCTGAAACCAGCAGCATCAAGACCAATGTTGCAATTATATCACGGCATTGCTCGACCGGGCCAAAAAATACAATCGTTTGTATTTTAGGCTTGCAATTGATTGCATTTTAGCTCTTGCTCGCATCAGGCAAGTCGGAAAAGCCGACTGCAAGAATCAATCGGAGGAAATTTGAGAGATGTTCATGACCAGAAAAAGCCTGCTGCTGACCGCCGGTGCGCTCGCGCTCTGGAACATTGGCGCGGTGGCTCAGGAGCAGGACGCAGACAGCGAATATCGCCAGCAAACCGTGATTGTGACAGGCGTTGCCA
>CAYUEM010000052.1:0-15831 GCA_964442925.1 uncultured Hyphomonadaceae bacterium | reverse complement strand
GGCTGACAATATTCTCCGAGGCAATCAGCTCGATCTGGTGCTGCTGGCGCGACTGTTCGCGCGCGATGGCGTCAAACAGGTCACGGTCGCGCGCCGCAAGCGACTGCCCGAAAAAGGCCGCGGTCTGGATCGGACTGTGGTCGGAGGTGTCTGGCATCTCGTTGCTCCTGGCAGATTCCATTCCTGAATAAGGCCGGGCGCGGCCAGCGGCAAGACGCCGGGTCAATCTGGCGCGCCGCGCAGTTCAGAGAGTCGCGCCGCAACCGCTTTGAAAAGCACATCTCGAACACCCGTGGAACTGGCGTCTCTTGCAAACCGTTCATGCCAGAGCAGGCTGCTTTCGAGGGAGACCGACTTGAGCGGACAATCGAACTGGATAAGGTCTTGCGGCGCGCCATACGCCTCAGCAGCAAGGGACGGCAGCGTGAGAATACAATCGCCGTGTCGGAGGATTTCGAGCGCAGTGGAAAAGTTGAATACGGTCGCCTCGGTTCGGCGCCTCATTCCCTGCATCTGCAAGATCAGATCGAGCGGGCTTGGCGCGCCCCAGTCCATTGATTTCACAACAATATGTGGAAACGCCAAATAGGTTTCCAGGTTGCATCCCGCGTCCAGCACAGGATGACCCTTGCGCGCCAGGCAGACGAACCGGTCCGTGAAAATTCGTTTTTGTATCAAACTCTCGGGCGCATATCCCGTCGGCATGACCGCAAATGCGAACTGGCCCGACTCCAGATATTTCGTGATCGTGATCCGGCGAACACCGCGAAGTTCGATCGGCCCTGCAAAACCGCGACGACGCAAGTCCGCGACGATGGCCGGGCCAAACTGGTGAAAGAAGTCTTCGGTCGAAAAAATGCTGATCTCGCTGTTGATGCTTCCAATTTTCTGAGCTTCCGGCTTGCGTGAAACAGCATCGGCTATCTCCATCATCTGTTGCAACTGGTCGGCGATCTCGATCATACGCGGCGTTTTCCGCATCCGACCGTCACTGCTTACCAGCACCGGATCGTCAAGCAGGTCCCGAATCCGTCGCAAGGCGTGACTCATCGCCGATTGCGAAAGGCCAACCCGCACAGCTGCGCGCGAAACCGACTCTTCTTCCAGCAGAACGCTCAGATAGCGCAGAAGATTCAGGTCAAAGTCGCGAAATTGCATGCCATGCACCAAATTAATATCGATCATGCACTAGAATTTCTTCGTCATATAGGAATATCTGGTAACCACCACCCGTTAATTGCAACAAAGGCAAGTCTTGGGGTAGACTAGGGTCCAAGGACAGAAAAAAGAAATGTGCATGCAAGAGGGATTGATATATGGACGACAATGACAAGTCGCATCTTATAGGGCTGACATCAGATATTGTATCTGCTTTCGTCGCCAAAAACGCGATTCCGGTGGCGGCGCTTCCCGACGTGATTCGCAAGGTTCACGCCACGCTGACCGACCTGTCGCAGGCCGGACCGAAACAAGCCCCACGGCCCGAACCGGCCGTTGCGATCAACAAATCCATCACCCCTGACCACATCATCTGTCTGGAAGATGGACGAAAGCTGAAAATGCTCAAGCGTTATCTGCGCTCGCGCTACGACATGACACCTGAGGAATACCGCATCCGCTGGAACCTGCCTGCCGATTATCCGATGGTCGCGCCGAATTACGCCAAGGTGCGCTCACAAAAGGCCAAGGAAATCGGATTGGGCCGCAAGTCCGGAACGCTCAGCTAGACTAGACCGTCCGATCCCGGCGACAGAAGACCCGCCTTTCCCGGCGGGTTATTCTTGTCTGTCAGGCCGCGCATTCCAGCCCGAGCTGTTTCCAGATCGCCAGAATCGCCGCCACCAGATCATCCATCATCGCCTCTGTATGCACCGGGCTGGGCGTGAAACGCAGCCGCTCCGTCCCCTTCGGCACGGTCGGATAATTGATCGGCTGAACATAGATGCCGAAATCAAACAGCAGCGTGTCCGAAAGCGCCTTGCAGCGCTCCGGATCACCGACCATCAGCGGAACAATATGCGTTTCCGTCGGCAGGACCGGCAGGCCCGCCGCCTCGAATTTCCGCTTCAGCAAGGCGGCCTGCGCCTGGTGGCTTGCCCGAAGGGCGCGGCCGGCATCGCTACGCAGCTTGCGCACGCTCGCGAGCGCACCCGCCGTCATCACCGGGCAGGATGAGGTTGTGAATATAAAACCCGAAGCCATCGATCGGATCGCATCGACAATCACGGATTCCGCCGCGATATAGCCGCCCATCACGCCGAACGCCTTGCCAAGCGTGCCTTCGATGATATCCACGCGGTCCATCACGCTGTCACGCTCGGCCACGCCAGCGCCCTGATCGCCGTAAAGGCCGACCGCGTGCACCTCATCAAGATAGGTCATGGCACCGAACTCTTCCGCCAGATCGCAGAAATCACCGATCGGGCCGACATCACCATCCATGGAATAGACGCTTTCGAACGCGATCAGTTTCGGCGCTTGCGGGTCATCATTCTCAATCAGGGCGCGCAGATGGCCGACATCATTGTGCCGGAAAATCCGCCGCTCACAGCCGGAACGGCGAATGCCCTCGATCATAGAGGCGTGATTGAGCGCATCGGAATAGATGATCAGGCCGGGCAGTATCCTGCCCAGTGTCGACAGGGTTGCGTCATTGGCGACATAGCCGGACGTGAACAGCAAGGCACCGGTCTTGTGGTGCAGTTCGGCAAGCTCGCACTCGAGATCGACATGATAGCGTGTCGTGCCGGAGATGTTGCGCGTCCCGCCGGAGCCGGCACCGAACCTGTCGATCGCTTCATGCATCGCGGCAAGCACATCGCCATCCTGACCCATGCCGAGATAGTCATTCGAGCACCAGACCGTAATTTCCCGCTCGCCATCCTCAAACCGTGCGGTCGCCTTCGGAAAGGCCCCGCGATGGCGATGCAGGTCGACAAAGACACGATAACGCCCCTCGTCGCGAATTGTGGCAAGGGCGTCTTCGAAGGCTTTGAGGTGTCTCATGCTCGCTGTCCATAAAGATCTGGTCGTGTCTGTCGCTTGCTATTTAATGCATTCTGCGCACCGGCGCACCGGTCCGCATCGCCGCACTTCATCGCTTGCAGCAGCATCACCCGCACGCCGCGTTGACCCAGATCAAGCCGCATAACCGGGGAGTTTCCGGTCCAGTTTGCGCAACAGGCCGGGCCAGGCCAGTTTCTCCGCCAGCGCCCGCGTGCCTTCAGGATTGCTCTGTCCACGCACGACATCCTGCACGCCCTGTGCGGGAAGGATCACATTGTCGCGCCCGGCTGTCAGCGCGCGGATCTGCATTGCGCAGGCACGCTCCAGAAAGAACATGCGCAGGAAACAGTCCGCCGCACTGTGACCCACAGTCAGCGTGCCATGATTTTTCAGGATCATGCTGTGACGGGTGCCAAGGTCGGCGACCAGACGCTCACGCTCGTCATGATTGAGCGCAACACCTTCATAATCATGATAAGCCAGATCGTGGCGCAGCAGCATTGCGGTCTGGCTGAGCGCCATCAGTCCCTCGCTTTGCGCCGACACCGCAACGCCATCATCTGTGTGCAGGTGCATCACGACATGCGCATCGTCGCGCGCAGCATGCACCGCAGAGTGGATCGTGAAGCCTGCGGGATTTATGAAAAAGTCGGTGTCCTGAACGATGTTGCCGTCGAGATCGACCTTGACCAGCGACGAGGCGGTTATCTCCTCAAAGAACATGCCATAGGGATTGATCAGGAAATGATGCTCCGGCCCCGGCACGCGGTGCGAGATGTGGGTAAAGATCATGTCATCCCAGCCATGCAGCGCCACCAGGCGATACATTGCCGCCAGATCAACCCGCGCGCGCCATTCCTCGTCACTGACCGCGCTTCGCATATCGATCATTCTCAATCCATCGGCCATTTCGGTTCTCTCCCTGCCTTACTGCCTTGCTTTTCGTTCGTTCGACGCAAGTTTAGCGCAAGCGTTGATGAGGCGCGAGTCTTGACGCAGGGTGCGCCGCGCGCCGACATGGCAGGCAATGACAGATTTCATGATCGCCTTTTCCGCATCTGAGCGCCCTGAAGCCCTTGAAGCGCTCCAGCGACTGACCCGACGCTATGGCCAGTGCGATGAGGAGCGCGCTGATGTCATTGTTGCGCTTGGCGGCGACGGCGCAATGCTCGACGCGCTGCGCCGGCGGTTCGAAGACCACAAGCCGGTTTACGGAATGCATCGCGGTACGGTCGGTTTCCTGATGAACGAATATGATGAAGACGACCTGCCCGCGCGCATCGAACGCGCCGAGCGTGCGCGATTGCACCCGCTGCGGATGACCGCGATCGACATTCACGACCAGACCCATGTGCGTCTTGCAATCAATGAAGTCTCGATGCTGCGTCAGACCGCCCAGACCGCTCAACTCAGGATCTGTGTCGATGACCGTGAGCGCCTGCCGCGTCTGGCCTGCGACGGAGTGATGGTCGCCACGCCAGCCGGTTCGACCGCCTACAATCTTTCGGCGCATGGCCCAATCCTGCCGATTGGGGCCAACCTGCTGGCCCTGACGCCAATCAGCCCGTTCCGGCCACGGCGCTGGCGCGGCGCGCTGCTGCGTCAGGATGCGCATGTCCGTATTCAGGTGATCGCGCCGCGATTGCGTCCGGTCTCTGCCGCCGCCGACAACCAGGAAGTGCGCGATATTACCAATGTGGAAGTCTCTGAGGACCGCACGCGTCACCTGACCCTGCTTTTTAACCCCGATCACGCCCTCGACGAGCGTATCCTGCAGGAACAGTTCGCCTTCTGACAAAAAACGAAACACATCCCTGTTGCAATAAATAATTGTTCAATATTGTCGTGTTATTGAGCCGGTCATGATCAGTTCCATTCTCTCCCGCTTTGCCCGGTCAACCCCGCAGGACGACCGGTTGCCATCGCCCGATCTGTCGCGGATCTTCCCGCATATGGTCGCCGCACAAGCGCCCGAGCCGGCTACCGGGGACCCGCAGACCGACGCCACACCCGCGACAACACCGCCTGAAGGCCACACTGCGCAGGGCCTGCCAGCCGATGATATCCGTGCCTGGTTGCAGTCCGACCTTGACGCCCTTTCTGTCGGCCTTGCGGATCTGGCTGCGATGCCGACCTCGCCAAAGCGCATTCGCGCGCTGTTTCTTGTCACGCATAACCTGCTCGGGACCGCCGAGCCTTATGGCTATCCGGTGATCGAGCGGCTGTGTGCGTCCCTGTGCCGGCTGCTTGAGCGCTGCGAGGATGCCGGTCCTGACCTCGCCCTGATCAATCTGCATATCAGCGCGATCCGGGCCGCCGCAGCCAGCGGACCCGGCGCGGCTTGCGACCAGCTTGGCCAGTCGGTCTGCACAGCACTTGAGCAGCGCGTCAATGCGCGGCGCGAGGCCTGATCAGGACGTTCCGCGCGGGCGGACCACATCGCGAACATTGTCGATCGGCTCCAGCGTCTGGCCATAGCCTTCAATCTCGGGGATGCGAAGACAGGGCCGCCCGTCCGCGTCGGTGTCCATTTCCGGCAGCACGGTTGTCACCGGCTCGGCGGCAAAGCGCGCGATTGCAGCCTCCACATCGCTTTCCAGCGCGAGGCGCTTCAGGTTCATCCGTGTGGGAAAGATGATCACCGCCTCGCCGCTGGCCTCCTGGCGCAGCGCTTCGCCCGGCTCCAGCCAGACCGCCTGTGTCGTCTCACGCCCGTCCTGCGTGGCGATCTGGTCGTGCGGCGTGGCGGCAAGGAAGAAATGCGTGTCGAACCGCTTCGGCATCATTTCCGGCGTGATCCAGTGGGCAAACGGCACCAGCGTATCGCTTGCCAGCACCAGCCGATATTCGTGCATCAGCTGCAGAAAGCTTGCCTCTCCACGATCAACCGCGCCGCGAAAGGGGCCCAGCCGTTCCGCCATTTCCCGCCCGACCAGAGGCCGGCCTGCCCCGCGCGCATCGGCAGGACGCGCCAGCAACACACCGGACTCCTCATAGCATTCGCGTATCGCCGCGACCCGCGTCGCCAGCGGTTCAGCCGCGTGGGCGCAATCGGACAATTGCGACCAGTCAGGATTTGCGTCTTCCGCGTTGGCCTTGCCGCCGGGAAAGACCAGCGCGCCGGACGCAAAATCGATCTCGTAATGGCGCTTGACCATCAGCACTTCCAGCTTCGCACCGCCGCGAAGAAGAAGGATGGTTGCAGACAGTCTCGGCTCGGCAATCCCGGTGGTCATCGCGTTTTCCTCTCCGGCCTTGTTTCCAATTTCACGCAAATCGACACGCCGGAATATGCGTGATCTTCAGCTGATTGTGACATCACCTTGCTTTCAGCTTCCCGGATTGGTGTCATTCATGCAAGCCAGCATTCTCCATCACCCAGCGGCAACCCGAACGCCGGCCCGCCCCGCCCAGCGCCTGGTGCCGGTGGTTCGCCTGACCGATGGCGAGCCCACGGCCATGGTCGCCGAATCGCGCCTCGCATTCGATGATCAGGCGCGATTCGATTGCGGCATCTGGCAAGCGCCGCAGACCCGACCAGACAGCTGGCTGGCGAGCGAACTCGAAGCGGTTTTCCGGCGCGCACGCGAACCCGGAAATACCCCGCGTCCGATCCTTGTTCGCGCACCCCTGCCCGCGCTGATGCATCCCAATACCCCGCCGGCCTGCCTTGATGCGATGCAGCGCGCAGGTGCATGCCCGCAGGAAGCGGTGATCGAATTTGACGACTGGATACTGGCCGGAGAGCCGATCGATGTGATGCGTGGCCTTGGCGGCCTGCGCCGTTCCGGTTTTCGCGTCGGTATCGACGCACGCCGCCACTGGAAACTGCCCGCCGCCCCGGCCCTTCTTACACTGCTGGAGACAATCCGGGTCAGCGCGCACGCACTGCGCCGCGATGCCAGCCTGCCCCCGCGCTGCCAGCTTGCAATGCGTTACGGGGTCAATGTGATTGTCGACAAGCCACACTGGCGTGATGCCGGCGACTTGTCCGGAATCGGCGTTCGCTGGGCGACGTCCCCACTCGCTGACGCCTGAGCGGCGCGCGCGCAGCGCTGCACAAAGACAAATCGCTCAGGCGACGTCGGACTCGCGCGTCTCGACAGCGTCTCCATACGCGTCGAGCTTTTCCAGCAGATAATCGACATCCTCGCGCGGCAGGGCCTGGAACTGTGTCAGCACCCGTTCCACCATGCGGGTGCGGAACCGGGTGCGGTCGCGCGGTCCGCCATCATATTCGGTATCGTGATAGACCAGGACCGCCGCGCGGAACAGCTGCAGGAACTTTCGCGGCAGCCCGGCACGATCAAACACCGCCTGCAGGCCGAGCGGGCCTGCATCATGGATCATCAGCCACACCCGCTGGTGCGGCACCCCGGAAAGTTCAGCAAGGGCATGCTCGACAAAACTCATATGCCCAAGGCACAGCGCGCGGATGATCAGCGAATGCGTCAGTCGACCGTTGAGATTGAGTTGCGAGACGAAACGCGGCAGATCACTTGTCCGCCCGGCCTGCTCAACGAGGTCGATCGTGGCGCGCTCGCGGGCACCCGCAGCAAGGTCAATCGCCATCTGCGCCGGCAGTTCATGCCGGTTGACCAGCATGTCAAAGACCTTGCCCGACACCAGGGAGACCATTTTCTCGGCAATGTGCATCGGCACATATTCGCGCTCAACCAGCGCCTGATGCAGGCCTTGGGCCTTCGGGAAGCGGCGAAGCGTGTCGGCGAAAGCCTTGTCGCTCCATTCCGAACCCTCATTTTCGGCCAGCCGCTGAACCGCCTCACCGGCCGCATATTCAGCGATGATCTCGGTCAACGTCAGCGAAACCGTTTCGCGTCCGGCAATCGCCTGCTGCTTTGCGGCATTGGCCGACAGGACAAGCTCGATCAAGTCCTCATCGGTGAAAGCGGGCGAGTGTTCCAGCACCGGCAGCGCGACCGACTCGACATCCTGCGCCAGTTTCAGCGCGATCTCACGCGGCAGCACCGGGGAATTGCGCAGCGTGATCGCCAGCGTCCGGCGCACCAGTTCAGCGGTGTCCTGCGCCAGGATCGACATGATTTCCTGTGCAAAGTTCTTCTCATTATCGCTGAGCGGATCAATCGCCATCCGCCGGCACAGCCTGTGTGCGACAGAGGCGCGCGCTTCCGGCGTCTGACCGCGCATCAGCCGGTGAATGTCATCCTCGGTCAATTCCGGGCGAATGGTCTTGATGCTCATTTTCGTCTCGCTTTTCCTTGCGGCAGGCGGAACATAACTCGCCAAACTTCACCGACTGCGGTTAACATTCGTTTACCGCTCGCCGCTTGTGCAGGTCACAATCAGAAATTTAACAAGGGAGATAACATGCTCAACGGGATCCGGGTGATCGAGCACGCGACATATATGGCCGCGCCGGGCGCAGGTGCGATTCTCAGCGACTGGGGTGCCGATGTCATCAAGATCGAACCGCCGGGCGGCGACCCGATCCGCAATTTCTTCCGCACCATCGGCACCGATATCCAGGACAATCCGGTCTTCGATTTCGACAATCGCGGCAAACGCTCGATCTTGCTCGACACATCGAGCGAAGACGGGCGCGCGATTGTCCGGAAACTGGCGGGCGATGCGGATGTCTTCCTGACCAATGTGCGCCCCGGCGGGCTGCAGCGCGCCGGGCTGGATTTTGCCGCCCTTCACGAACTCAATCGGCGTCTGGTCTACTGCTCGCTGACCGGATACGGGCTCGACGGCCCCGATGCGGACCGGCCCGGTTTCGACGTTGCCAGCTTCTGGAGCCGGTCAGGCGCTGCCTCGATCACCGTTCCCAAGGGTCAGGAACCGTTCCCGATCCGCACCGCCTTTGGTGATCATATCACCTCGATGTCGGCTGCCGCTGGCATCTGCGCCGCGCTCGTCAAGATGCTGCGCACCGGCGAGGGCCAGCTGGTCGAGGCCTCCTTGCTGCGCGCAGCGCTGTTCGCGCTCGGCTCCGACCTGGCGATCCAGCTTTTCTTCGGACGCATCGGCTCAACCAAGTCGCGCCATGAGCAGATCCAGCCGCTGATGAATTTCTTCCGAACAAGCGAAAAGGCCTGGATCTGCATTGTCTCGCGTCAGGGTGATGTTGACTGGGCACCGCTTTGCCGCGCGCTTGGTCTGGACGAACGGATCGAAGACACACGCTTCACCTCGGCCAAGGCGCGCCGCACCCATTCCGCCGCACTGATCGATTTGTTCGACGCGGCCTTTGCCAGCTTCACAAGGGACGAGATTGCCACCCGCCTCGATGCGGAATCGATCGCCTGGGCACCGGTGCAGACGCTGGCCGAGGTTGCCGCCGATCCGCAGGTTCACGCCTCCGGTGCGATCCAGAAAGTGCCCTCTGCGGCGGGTGATGGCTCCAGTTTCGACTCGCCCGGCTCGCCATTGCGGTTTCCCGGCACCGATGACGGGCCCAAAGGCCCCTCCCCGCGCCCCGGTGAACACACGCGCGAGATCCTCGACCAGATCGGCATGACATCAAGCGCCATCAACGACCTGATCGGCAAAGGTGTCGCGAAAACGCGATTGTAGGACGCAATGGCGGTCTGCGATGCACCTTCGGAATGGCCGGAGCGACTGGCGGGCGAAGTCGCCGCCTGCCTGAGTGCGTCGGAACGCTGGTCACTCGGCGGGGGCACGCGCATCTGGCTTGCCGATACAGCAGGCCTGGTATCCCCGCTCGACATGATCCTGGGCGCACTGAGCCGCGATGAAGCCGCCCGCGCTGCCCGCCTGATCGATCCGGCAGGCCAGCGCAGTTTTGCCGCCTCCCGCCTGCTGCTGCGCGGCCTGTTGCAAACCTCTCCCGGCGACATGCCGGGCACGGTCAGCTGGTCGCGCAGCGGCAGCCAGATTGCGCTGGCAACCAGCTCTCGGGCACCAATTGGGCTCGATCTGGAACGCATCAAGCCCCGCAATGGCCTGGCCCTGCTCTCGATTGTCGGCTCTCGCGCCGAATGCAACGGCGTTGCCGGGCTCACCGAGCCGGAGCGCACGCGCCGCTTCTATCGAATCTGGACCGGCAAGGAAGCGATCCTGAAAGGTGCCGGAACCGGCTTTCGCGCACCGGCCCGCAGCGTCTGTCTCTGGCAGGCAAGCGGCGCGGCGGTAGCTTGCCCGCAACCGGTCACAGCGCTCGACAAAATCTGGCAGATGACATGGCTGGATCAAGGCGGGTCCGTGATCGCTCTGGCGTCAGACGATGGGTCCGGGCGGCCCGGAATGAACGCTTCCGGGCGCGGCGAGCGTGCCGCCGGTTGACCCGCCATAACAGCATCACCACGCCAATCGCGCCGTTTCTCATTCTGCCGGTTGCGACGCGGCACCTGCCTGCTCATCAAGCTTGCGCGCGACATCACCGGGAGAGCCGGTTCGCCGCGCCAGCAGACTGTAGGCTGCCGGCACAAGCAGCACGGTGACGAGGGCGGCGACCACAGCACCAAACAGGATGACAACACCAATCGCCGCGCGGGTTTCCGCACCCGCACCTGATGACAGCAGCAGCGGCAAGGCACCTGCCGCAGTGGTCAGCCCGGTCATCACGATCGGACGGAACCGCACGAGTGCCGCCTCGCGCAGCGCCGCATCAAACGGCTTTCCCTCGTCGCGCAGCTGGTTGGCAAACTCCACGATCAGGATGCCATTCTTCGCCGCGAGCCCGATCAGCATGATCAGGCCGATCTGGGTATAGATGTTGAGGCTGTTGCCTGTCAGCCACAGACCGAGCAGCCCGCCGCCGACAGCGACCGGCACGCACAGCATGATCACCACCGGATGCACATAGCTTTCGAACTGCGCCGCCAGAACGAGAAAAACGATCAGCAGGCCGACCGCGAAGACAAACAGGATCGACGAGCCGGAGGTGCGAAAGTCCAGTGACTGGCCCTTGAAGTCGATCGAGGCTTCATCGGGCAGCACATCGCGCGCCGTTGCCACCATCGCATCCAGTGCCGCCCCGAGCGTCACCCCCTCGGCAAGGCCCGCTTCGATGGTGATCGCACGCACCCGGTTGTAACGCGCCAGCTGCGGGCTGTCGGCACCGGCCTTGATGCTGATCAGGTTGGACAGCGGGATCAGTTGCTGCGTGCGGTCGGAACGGACATAGATATTGCGCACGTCATTTGGCGAGTTCTGGTCTGATCGCAGGCCTTCCAGAATAACGTCATATTCTTCCCCACCCTCGATATAGGTCGTCACCCTGCGCGAACCGAGCATGGTCTGCAAAGTCGCGCCGATATCCTCGACCGTGACGCCGAGGTCGGCAGCACGATTGTAATCAACCTCGATCCGGTATTGCGGCTGGCTTTCCTTGTAGTCCCAGTCAATATCGACCAGTCCGGGATTGTCAGCCTCCAGCGCCGCCACGAATGTGTCGCGCCATTCTGTCAGCTGTTCGTAATCTGGCCCACCGAGAACGAATTGCACCGGCTTGCCGGTACCCCCGCCAAGCCCCTGACGCATGATCGCAAAGGCGCGAATGCCTGGAAGGTCGGCCAGTTTCTGATTGACCTCGCTGATGATCTCGTCGGCCGCGCGCCGCTTCGACCAGTCCTCAAGCACGACAATCACAAAAGCCTGGTTGAAACCGGCACCGCCAAAACCCGGCGCGCGCAGGAGCAACCGCTTCACCTCGCCGCTATCGGTATAGGGCAACAGCCGGCGTTCGATCTCGTCTGAATACCGCTCCATGAACTGATAGGAAGCGCCTTCCGGTCCGCGCACGGCGACAAAGAATGCGCCGCGATCTTCTCTCGGGACATATTCCTGTTCCAGCGAGGAAATCAGCGTCACCGAGCCCCACGCGGTCAGGCCAAGCAGGATCGCCATCAGGATTGGCCGGCGCACGGTGCGGTCAAACAGCCAGCCATAGCCGCTCTTGAAGACCTCGAAAGCCCGGTCGACAATGCGCGGCAAGGCCGAAAAGACACTGCGGTTCTGCGCGGCCGGTTTCAGCAGTTTCGAGGCCAGCATCGGTGCGAGCGTCAGCGCCACGACACTGGAAAAGGCAACCGCGGCCGCCATGGTTATGGCAAACTCGGAAAACAGCCGGCCAACATCGCCCTGCATGAAAGTGATCGGCACAAACACGGCGATGAGAACCAGCGTTGTCGCGACCACTGCAAAACCGACCTGACGGGCACCCCGATAGGCCGCGACCAGCGGTGTCTCGTCCAGTTCATCCATGCGTCGATGAATGTTTTCCAGAACCACGATCGCGTCATCAACCACCAGTCCGATTGCGAGAACCAGCGCGAGCAGGGTCAGCAGATTGATCGACAGTCCAAGCACCGACAAGACAAGGAAGGTCGCAATGATCGAAATCGGCACTGTGACCGCCGGAATCAGCGTGGAGCGGGCACTGCCGAGGAACAGGAAGATGACCAGTGTCACAAGCCCAACCGCAATCGCCAGTGTCTTGTAAACTTCCGCAATCGCCGCTTCGATGAAGACCGAACTGTCAAAGCTCTGGTAAATCTGGATGCCGTCCGGCAGCGTCTTGTTCAGCTGATCGGCAAGTGCGCGGGCCCCGCGGGCAACATCCACCGTGTTTGCTGTCGACTGTTTGACGATGCCGAGACCGACCATCGGGACGCCATTGCCGCGAAACATGTTGCGATCTTCTTCGGTTCCGCGTTCCACGCGGGCGACATCGCCGAGCCGGACAAGATAGTCATCCTCGCCTTCAGCAATCACGAGGCCGGCGAAATCCTTCGCGGTCCGGAAGGCGCGATCGATCCGCACCGTGAACTGGCGGGTTTCGGACTCCAGACTGCCGGCCGGCGCCTCGATATTCTCACTGCGCAGAGCCCGTTCAACGTCCCCGACGGTCAATCCGCGCGCGGCAAGCGCCTTTCGATCCAGCCAGACCCGCATCGCATAGGATCGCGAGCCCCCGACCCTTACCCGGGCCACACCATCCACTGCGGAAAAGCGATCTACAATATGGCGCTCAGCATAATCGGACAGCTCCGGTGTGCTCATCGTCTCGCTGGCAAGATTGAGCCACATGATCACGTCATCGCTGGAATCGGCCTTCTCGATTTCCGGCGGATCGGCCTCTGCCGGCAGATTGTCCAGCACGCCGGAAATGCGGTCACGAATATCATTGGCCGCGGCGTCTATATCGCGATTGAGGCCGAACTCGATGGTGATCCGCGATCGACCATCACGCGAGGTGGACTGGATATAACGGATGCCTTCCACGCCGGAGATCCGGTCCTCGATCTGCTGGGTGATCCGGGTTTCGACAACGCTGGCCGAAGCGCCTCGATAGCTGGTGTCAACGGTAACGATCGGCGCATCAATGTCGGGATATTCGCGCAGTGGCAGGCGATCAAACGCGACAGATCCGAACACGATCATCAACAGCGCGAGAACGGACGCGAAGACCGGGCGCTTGACGGAGACATCGGACAGAAGCATCGGATTTATCCCGGGGAGGATGCACTGGCGGCGGCCGGACCGGCCCCGCCATTGCTGCGGGTGTTGAGCACGCTGCGATCCATGACTTTCACCGGCGCGCCATCGCGGATCCGGATCAGCCCTTCGGTGACCACGAGATCGCCGGCCTCAAGCCCTGACACAACTTCGACACGCCCGCGTTCGCGCATCCCGATTTCAACCTCGATACGTTTCGCAACCGGTCCGTCGTCGCCCTCAGCCACGGTATAGGCAAAGAATTTCGGCCCTCTCGGCTCGATCGCTTCTTCCGGTATCGACAGGCCCATGCGGGCATTGGCGTCAAGATCGACGGTCATGAACATGCCCGCTTTCAGCAACCGCTCGCCATTGGGCAGTGTTGCACGCACCCGAACCGAGCGCGTGATCGGATCGATGGCATTGTCGAGACTGGTCAGCTCGCCGGAAAACACTCTGCCGGGAAGATCGTCGGTGCGCGCTTCGATCGGCGTGCCGGGCTTCAGCGCCGTCAGGAAAATCGACGGAACCGCGAATTCCAGCCGCATCTCGCTGTCATCGATCAGTATGGCAACGACATCGCCGGGCCGCACAAAGGAGCCGACCGAAACCCGCCGGAAGCCAAGCACACCATCAAATGGCGCGACAAGAACCCGGTCGCGCTGGCGTGACTGCACCGCGCGCAGATTGGCCTGCGCACGCTCAGCCGTGCTGGTTGCCTGATCCAGCTCCGATTTCGAGACCGCATCCGCAGCGGCGAGCCGTGTGATCCGCTCCAGTTGCCGCTGGGCTTCCTCTGCGTTCGCTTCGGCCGCCTCAACAAGCGCGGCCTGCTCGCGCTGCGCCAGTGACAACAGTGACTTGCCGGCTTTGACCCGCTGGCCATCGTCGAAATAGACTGCAGTTACCCGGTCTGCGGCGTTCAGCGTCAGCTCGGCGCGCTCTTTTGGTTCCAGTGTGCCGAGCGCTTCAATCCGCATCGCGAAGGGTTCCTGCCGGACCGGTTCGGCAAAGACCGGTGCGGGACCGCCACGCTGGGCAAGAGCCGGCAGGGCAAGCACGCTTATCACAAGGGTAGCGAGGATGGGTTTGAGCATTTTCATTTTCAGGTCTCACTGCCTGTGGCTTCAGGCTCGGAAGAGGGGCGCAGTGCGGCAAGCTCGGGGTCTTCCCAGATGCCGCCAAGGCTGCGATAGGCGCGAATGGCACGACGTGCGGTTTCCAGCCGATTCAGCGCGAGCCTGTCTTCAGCCGTCAGCAAGGTGCGCTGTGCGTCGAGCACGTCGAGATAATCGTCAACCCCTTCTCTATAACGCAGGCCTGCCAGCGCAAGCGAGTCTTGGGCGGATTGCGCAGCTGTGACCAGATCAGCGCGCCGCTCCAGTTCGAACGCGTAGTCGGTCAGCGCGGTCTCAGCCTCGGCCAGCGCGTTGAGTACGGTCTGCTCATAGATCGCTGCGGCCTGACGCGAGCGTGCATCGGCTGCATCGATGCGGGCATAGACCCGGCGCAGGTCCGGGCCTTCCCAGATCAGGGCAGGACCAAGACTGAACCCGAGACTGTTGGAGCGCAGCACGTCGGATGTCTCATCGAACAGAACCCGGCCCGTTGCCCCGAGAGACACCGTCGGAAACAGGTCGCCGCGAGCCGCCTCGCCAAGCGCCAGACGCGAGGCAAGCAGGGCTTCGGCTTCGCGCACATCCGGGCGACGGCGCAGCAGCGCTGCGGGTGAGCCTGCACCAATCGGCCCGGACAGTTCGGGAATGCCTGCCAGCGCCTCCAGCGCCGCAAGCGCCTCGCCTGGCTCGCTGGCCGGGACGCCGACAAGCGCGGCCAGCCGGTTGCGCGCACTGGCAATATCGGCCCTGAACACCGGGATCGAGGCCAGCGTCTGATGATATTGCGAGCGCGCGCGTTCGATATCGAGCTGCGTGGCCCGTCCATTGTCGAACAGGGTCTGGATCAGGTCGAGCCCTTCCTTCTGCAGGCGGGCATTCTGCTCGGCCACATCCAGGCGCACCTGTGTGCCGCGCAGGTCGGCATAGGACAGTGCAATTTCCGAAGCGATCACCACGGCAAGATCGCGGCGCGCCTGCCGCTCAGCGATTATATTGGCCTGCGCGCTCGCAACCAGGGCTTTCAGCCGGCCTGACAGGTCCAGTTCCCAGGAGGCCGACAGCGAACCGCCGAGCGTGGCATTGGTGTCGCGCCGGTCGCCGGGCTGGCGGGCAAGGGTGGCATCGCTGCTGGAGCGCGTCGATGGCGAGCGGGTCAGGCGCGCAGATATCAGAGTGGCTTCAAGCGCATCAATCGAGGCGTCAATCGCATCAAGAGACGCGTTCTGCTTCAAGCCCGCCTCGACAAGTGCGGTCAGGGCCGGGT
>CAYUEM010000051.1:0-16002 GCA_964442925.1 uncultured Hyphomonadaceae bacterium | reverse complement strand
GCTGGTTCCGCAATGCCCATCCGGCCATGGCCGCGCTGGAAAGCCCGCAATGCGAAGGCACGGCGGAAAAGAGCGAGCGCAATGCGAAAGCCTTCGTCAAACGGCTCGATGCGCATCTTGCAGACAATGAATTCATTGCTGCGGACCGGTTTTCGATCGCCGATATCACGGCCTTTATCGCCTGCGGCTTTGCCGGCGTGATGAAGTGGCAACCGCACAAGGAGCATGCGCATCTCGGCCGCTGGTTCAACGCGATGGCGCAGCGCGAATTCGCTCAGGCCTGAGCAAAGCCTTCCGCGATAAGTTGCAGCGAGCGCACCCGCGTGTCGAGTGACGGCGCGATGGTCAGCAGGAAGAACTCCTGCGCGCCGGTCTGCATCGCAATCTCGCGCAGGCGTCCGGCAACATGCGCGCCGGTGCCGGCCAGACTGCGCGCGCGTGCAGCCTCCAGCGCAGCCGGGCCGGCTGCATCGAGAATGGCTTCGGTTTCCGCTGCACCCGGAAAGGCGGCAAACCCACCTCGGGCACGTGCGATCGTCCATGCGGCCGCCGGCCGGGTCAGCCTTGCGGCGTCTTCATCGCTGTCGGCAGCGAGCGCAACCAGTCCGACGGCGCTGTAAGGTTCTGGCGCAAACCGTGAAGGCCTGAAGGCGTGAGCGTAGGCCGCGATGGCCGCGCGCGCTCCACCGGGATTGAGGAAATCCGCAAATGCGAGTTTCAGCCCCATCGCGCCGGCAAAACTGGCCGATTCCGCTGACGACACCAGCAGCCAGACTTCGGGCCGCGCGCCGGCCGGGCGGGCATGAATGCCGTGAGCGCGGTGATCAGTAGGCAGGGACGTCTCGCCGCTTGCATCAAGCAGCCAGTCGAGCAGCAACTGCAACATGCCGGGAAAAGCCTGCGCGCCCGGCCCGAGAAGGGCGGCCGATGTGCGCGGATCGGCACCGGTGGCCCGGCCAAGACCGAGATCGATCCGACCGGGATGCAGCGCGCTGAGCATTGCAAATTGTTCGGCAACCTTCAGCGGAGAGTAATTCGGCAGCATCACGCCGCCCGATCCCAGCTTGATCCTGGAAGTCCGCGCGGCGAGGTCGGCAATTAGCACTTCCGGCGCAGTGCCGGCAAAGCTGGGTGCGTTGTGATGTTCCTGAACCCAGTAACGGTGATAACCCAGCGCGTCGGCGGCCTGCGCGAGTGCGCGGGTCTCGATCAGTGCATCGGCGGGCGTGCGACCGTCAAAAACCGGCGAAGGGTCGAGAACGCAAAGCGCCGGGCGGTCGGCCATGGCGTCACTGCGCCGCGAGGGCAGGCCGGTGCGCGCCGGCCCAGAGTGTGAAATCAGACAGGGCACGTTCGGCCATCACCTGTTTGCGGGCCCGGCCGCGTTCCTTGCCTTTCAGCCTGCGGCCGGTTTCGCGGTCGCTGCGCACATCTTCGGCCAGAGGCGGGAACAGGCCGAAATTGACATTCATCGGCTGGAAGCTTCCCGATACGCCGAGATGTCCACCGCTGATATGGTTGACGAGCGCGCCATGCGCCGTTGTCGCTGGCGGCGCGTCGGTCATTTCGCCGAGCCGTTCGGCAGCCGCGAACCGGCCCGCGACCAGGCCCATGGCGGCGCTTTCGACATAGCCCTCAACGCCGGTGACCTGTCCGGCAAAGCGCAGACGCGGCATCGCTTTCAGGCGCAACTGGTGATCGAGCAATTTCGGGCTGTTGAGAAACGTGTTGCGGTGAATGCCGCCAAGCCGGGCAAACTGCGCATTCTGCAGGCCGGGGATCATCCGGAAAATATCGGCTTGCGCGCCATATTTCAGCTTGGTCTGGAAGCCGACCATGTTCCACAGCGTGCCAAGGGCATTGTCCTGTCGCAACTGCACGATTGCATGCGGCTTTCGATCAGGCGCGCGCGGATTGGTCAGGCCGACGGGCTTGAGCGGGCCAAAGCGAAGCGTCTCGCGACCGCGTTCGGCCATCACTTCAACCGGAAGGCAGCCTTCAAAATAAGGCGTGTCCTTTTCCCAGTCGCGGAACTCGGTTTTCTCGCCAGCCAGAAGCGCATCGATGAAGGCGTTATATTCGGCTTCGTCCAGCGGGCAGTTGATATAGGCCTCCGTCTCACCACCCGGACCGGGCTTGTCATATCGCGACTGGCGCCAGGCGATATCCATATCGATACTGTCATGATGAATGATCGGTGCGATGGCATCGAAAAAGGCCAGGTCGGCCTCTCCGGTCACAGCGCCGATGGCCTTGGCAAGAGCAGGGGAGGTCAGAGGCCCCGTTGCGATGATTATACTGTCCCATTCAGGCGGCGGCAGGCGGTCGATTTCCTCACGCACGATCGTCACCAGCGGATGGGCGTCCAGTGCCGCCGTGACTGCGCGCGCGAAGCCTTCACGGTCAACCGCAAGCGCACTGCCGGCCGGCACCTGGTGGAGGTCAGCGGTCGAGATGATCAGCCCCCCAGCGCGACGCATTTCCTCATGCAGCACACCAACAGCATTGGTCTGGTGATCATCGGAGCGGAAGGAATTCGAACACACCAGTTCCGCCAGCTGGTCGGTCTGGTGGGCATGGGTGCCGGTCACGCCGCGCATTTCATGCAGCATCACAGGCACGCCCATATTCGCCACCTGCCAGGCCGCTTCGCTGCCGGCCATGCCGCCGCCGATGATGTGGATGGGTTCTGAAGACATGCCACACGAGATGCGGTGCGCACGCGCTGCGGTCAAGTGCGTCTTGCCGGCCTCGGGCTCTGAGCCGGGGCCCTTCATGCACCATCGGGTCAGGCCCGATAGCGACGGGAGTCTGTCGGGTTCAGGAAAAAGGCTTGAGCGGTTGCCTCTTTTTGGGAATTCATTCTACTTCATCATCGATGGAAACTCCGGACCGTTTCAACCTTTTCAGCCTGCTGCGTACGATCGCCGGGCGGCTTGCCCGGCGCCTGCCGACGAGTGTTGCCGGATCTATGCTGACGGCGACCTGTATGATGCTGGCGCTGAACCTGTCGGGTGTCGTGGGGCTGATACTGGCGTTCCTGGTCGCGGGGCTGGGCGGGCGATACCTTGTTGCGCTGCGGCTGGAGCGCGAGGTGGCGGGCGGTTTCTATCCGGGTGCTGCGGATCTGCGGCTGGCTGTTTCAGCAGTGCTGGTTGTTCTTGTGCTGGCTTTCGTCTTCATCCTGACGCTGGCGACGGTTTCCCTCGTGGTGATCGCAATCATGTCGGCTTCGGGTTTCGACTTCGACCTGGCCAGCAAGGCACCTGACGGGTTCGATCAGGCCTTTGCGGCCTATCGCGACACGCCCGGATGGCAGGTTGCGCAGGGCGTGTTCCTGTTCGGACTGGTTGCCTGGCTGGTCGCCGCGGCCCGCGCGATGCCGTTCGCCGCGGCAAGTCTCGTCACCGGCCGGGTGATCGTGCTCGAAGCCTTCAACGCTGCGCGCGGGCAGGGCCTGCGGCTCCTCGCCTCGGGGAGCTTGATCATGGCGGTTCCGGTCGCGGCGCTGGTTGCGGCGCGCAGTTTTCTTTCCGGCGCGGCGGGCACGATCATCGCGACTGGTGCTCTTGCCGCACTGGTTTTCACCGCGACGGCCTGGCTGGCCGCACTTGACCGGCTGATCCCGGAGCCCCGCAAATAATCGGGTCGCCGGCAGTTTATCCGACCGTGTTCAGTATTTCCTTACGCTTGGCAGTCCATGCTTGTCGAAATCATTTCTGGAGTCAGCCATGTCAGCTCTGCCAAAGAGAGAACAAACCCGGCAAACCGTGCAGGACGAGATGCACACGCAGGTCACCGCAGGGCAGACTGCAGCCGCAGACATACGTCCTGCCGGAGATGAGACAGGCCGCGCTGCGGCCTCGCCGGCGCGCGCCCTGCAGGAGGAATTGCAGCGACGTGTGATGCGCGACGGCCTGATCGATGTCTCGCCACGTCAGGTCCTTGCGACGATCATCGTTACCTGTCTGGCATTCTGGGTGGCCCTTTACCAGCTTGCTGTCGCCATCTTCTGATCCGCACAAAAAGCGCTGCAAGCAGCTCGCAGCCCTTTTCATTTGCGCCTGACACGCTATTCCCGGCAACAGCGTAAATCAGGCGTGTCCACATGCAGTTTCTTGTCACCGGCGTGGCCGGGTTCATCGGTCATCGCATCGCGCTTGCGCTGCTTGAGGCGGGCCATCAGGTGGTTGGGGTCGACAATCTCAATGCCTATTACGATGTCGGGCTGAAGCGTGCGCGGCTGTTGCGGCTGCGCCCGTATCAGGCTTTCCAGTTCGAGGAAGTCGATATTGCCGATCATGACCGGCTGCTGGCGCTCGATGAGCGCGACCATATCGACCGGGTTGTGCATATGGCAGCGCAGGCGGGTGTGCGCTATTCCATCGAAAACCCGTTCGCCTATGCGTCCTCCAACCTGACCGGCCATCTCTCGGTTCTGGAGTTCTGCCGCCGGGCGGCCCGCGCGCCGCTTCTGGTCTATGCCTCGTCAAGCTCGGTCTATGGCGACAGAGCTGACGTGCCGTTTCGCGAGGCGGCGGAGATCGACAATCCGGTCTCGCTTTATGCCGCGACCAAGCGCGCTGACGAACTGATGAGCCAGGCCTATGCGAAGCTCTATGGCCTGCAGCAGATCGCGATCCGGTTTTTCACGGTCTATGGGCCCTGGGGGCGCCCGGACATGGCCTATTGGACGTTCACTGACCGCATCCTGCACGGAGAGACCATCCGGGTGTTCAATCATGGCCGGATGCAGCGTGATTTCACCTATATCGATGATGCGATTGCCGGACTGCTGAATGTGGCCACGCGCGCGCCAACATTCGGCGATGAGCTGAGGCCGCACAATATCTACAATATCGGACACAACCAGCCGGTTGCGCTGATGGACCTGATCGGTGCGATCGAGACCGCAACGGGAAAGACGGCGCGAATGGCGATGGAGCCAATGCAGCCGGGGGATGTCGAGCGCACCTGCGCAGACATCTCCGCCATGCAGCGCGATTATGACTACCGCCCGGACACACCGCTTGCGCAGGGCATTGGCGCATTTGTCGACTGGTTTACCCACCAGCGGGTCTCCGCAATGCGGCGGTGAGACAGCAAGTGGGCAATCGACTGCGTTGGCTCGCAGGCAAACTGGCTGTGCGCAGGGCATCGAGCCGTTGGGCCTTTCCGCTCCTCATGATGGCGGCCCTTGTCGCGCAATGGCTGATCGGCGATGCCGGGCGCGACGGGGTAGCGATCCCGCTGGCGGGCGCGATTGTCTGGGCCAGTCTGATTGATCGCGAGCGTCAGATCTTGCCAAACGTCCTGACCATCGGTCTGGTTCTTGGTGGTCTTGTCTGGGCGATGCGTCCCGGCGGCGATGTCGTCGCGGCTCTGGTCGGCGCGGGTGCGGGCTATCTGGTGTTTACGCTGACCGGCTGGCTGTTCCGCAGGCTGCGCGGACGTGAGGGGCTCGGCCAGGGCGATTCAAAATTCTTCGCGGCCTGCGGCGCGTGGCTGGGATGGGCCGCCTTGCCCGCTGTTGCACTGGTCGCATCTGCAAGCGGTCTGGCTTTTGTCTCGGTCATGAAAATTTTTGGCGACAGTGGAAAGCTGTCGGAGCGGATATCATTCGGCCCGTTTCTTGCCGTGGGTTTCTGGACGGTGTGGCTTTCAGGTTACGGTTCGAATTTAGTTCAGTAATGTGAGCGTTCTAAGACTTCGCACCTGCCGAAAATTTAACGGCACAAGCCATTCGAAGGTGCGCGCGATGCGCGCGATTAACCCTCTGAAAAGTTTGGTCGTCCGCCCTCTCTGACTGGGCAATGCGCATTTATTGGCGCTTAGCACCCGGAGATCGCAGCAGCGCTCTTGCCGACCAATCTTCTGAAAAAAAACGTATAAATGCAGAGCACAAGAAGTGTTCCCTGATGACGCTCTGTGCCTGTTGCGAAACGGTCGCGATATCTGGCCTGCATCATCAGCCTGTCGCGAGTGGATTGTTGAGCAGACGCACAATCACATCAGCTCTGTCGAACAGCAACGTTATCAAACTGTCATGTAAAACAGATAGGGACGCAAGAGTTGATGGTGCGCTGATCCGGTCCGCCGCCGTCTTCGCCAACCTGACCAGAGGGGTTAATCATGAAGTTTCGTCATTCCATCAGTATTTTTGCGCTCGCGTTCGCCGCAGCTTGCTCGCAGGGCAGTGATATTGCGTCACCTGGGCCGACAGGCCCGACCTCACCTCCTGGCGGTGGCGGTGGTGGCGGCGGTGGCGGTGGCGGCGGTGGTGGCACCGCTTCATGCCCTGCCGGTTTTGCTGAAGGCACAGGCGTTGCTGGTCTGACGACGTGTAACATTACCGGCCAGATCCTCGGCGATATCGTGATCCCGGCTGTTGATGGTGTTGCTTACCGGCTTGAGGGACGCATCGATGTCGGCATTGATGTTGGCGCGGATGGCAATGCTGCCGGGGGTGATCCTGCATCACTGACGATCGAGCCGGGCGTGACCCTTTTCGGCGAGTCGGGTGCCGATTTCATGGTCGTTAACAGGGGATCGAGGCTGATCGCTGATGGCGAGGTTTCCGCGCCGATCATCATGACCAGTGCGGATGACCTTGCCCGGCAGGCCGATAATGACCCCAGCAATGATGATGGCGGTGACAGCATTGGCGAATGGGGCGGCCTCGTCATTCTCGGCCAGGCTCCGATCAATCGCTGCCGTGATGCCGCGGCTCCGGGAACCGTCGATTGCGAAAACGTCATCGAAGGCGTGACCAATCCGCAGGCTTTCTATGGTGGTGCTGATGCCAATGATGACAGCGGCACGCTGCGTTACTTCCAGCTCCGTTTTGCCGGGTTTGCGATCAATGCCGATGGTGATGAACTCAACGGCATCACGGCGGGCGGCCTCGGTGACGGGACAACGATGGACTTCGTGCAGGTCCACAACAATGCCGATGACGGCATCGAGTTCTTCGGCGGCACCGTCAACGCAAAACACATCATCCTGACGGGCATGGATGATGACTCGCTGGACACCGACAATGGCTGGCAGGGCGCTCTGCAGTTTTTGATCGTTCGGCAGCGCGAGAATGGCGGTGACAATATTGTCGAGGCGTCGAGCGTCGAGCCGGGCGTTGCGCCGCTGTCGAACGCGAACGTGTCGAACTTCACGATTGTCGGCAACCGCTCCAACGCCTTCCGTTTCAACAGCGGTACGGTCGGACGTTACGTCAATGGCGTGGTGGCCTATGGTCAGGAATGCTTCCGCTGGCAGGACAGCGCCGGTGACGGTGTGGCCGGGTTCACGGCGGGTGCCGATCCGAGCTTTGACTCGGTCCTGTTCGACTGTGAAGGCGGACTGACGACGACCAACTCCGAAACGGCAACGGCCGAGGCGGCGATCGCGGCGGGAACGAACCTCTCCACCGATGTGGAGAACTCGCTGGCTTCGACCTTCTTCCCGGGACCGAGCGAACTGGCTGTGACGCCATTTGATGCATCGACCCTCGACCCGCTCCTCGAGACAACCGATTATATCGGCGCATTTGGTCCCGATGAAACCGAGACCAATAACTGGGCCTTCGGCTGGTCCTTCTCGGTGTTTCCGGATCCGGAATGCCCGGTTGGAACAACTGACTCCGGTTTTGACCTGGAAGGCCAGAATATCTGCCAGATTTCCGGGCAGGTGCTTGACAATGTTCGCCTGACCCGCGGCAATTTCTATGAAATGACAGGCCGCATTGATGTCGGCATTGATGTCGGGGCGGACGGCGCTGCGGCAGAAGGTGATCCGGCGTCGCTCACGATTGAATCCGGCGTGACCATTTTCGGTGACAGTGGTGAAGACTTCATCGTCGTCAATCGTGGCTCGAAGCTGTTTGCAAATGGCACCCGCGACAATCCGGTGATCATGACATCACGCGCCGATTTGACCAACAGCCAGGCCGACCCGATCAATGCGATCGGTGAGTGGGGCGGTCTTGTCATTCTCGGCCGCGCCCCGATCAATCGCTGCCGTGATGCCGCGACACCGGGAACGGTCGATTGCGAAAACGTCGTTGAAGGCGTGACCAATCCGCAGGCTTTCTATGGCGGCGATGTGGCCGATGATAGCAGTGGTTCGCTGACCTTCCTGCAGCTGCGCCATGCCGGCTTCGCGATCAATGCCGATGGTGACGAACTGAACGGCATCACCGCCGCTGGCCTGGGCAGCGAAACGACGCTTGAGCATATCCAGGTTCACAACAATGCCGATGATGGCATTGAGTTCTTCGGCGGCACGGCGAATGCGCGTTACATCGTGCTGACCGGCATGGATGACGACTCACTCGACACCGACAATGGCTGGCAGGGCGCTCTGCAATACCTCATCATTGTCCAGCGCGAACTGGGCGGTGACAACGGCGTTGAGGCGTCAAGTGTCGAGCCGGGCGTTGCACCTCTGTCGAACGCGAACGTGTCGAACTTCACGATTGTCGGCAACCGCTCCAACGCTTTCCGTTTCAACAGCGGCACGGTCGGACGTTACGTCAATGGCGTGGTGGCCTATGGCCAGGAGTGCTTCCGCTACCAGGACAGCGCCGGTGACGGTGTTCCAGGGTTCACGGCGGGTGCCGATCCGAGCTTTGAATCGGTCCTGTTCGATTGTGAAGGCGGACTGGCGACGGACAACTCCGATACCGCAGCAGCTGAAGGCGCGATCGCGGCAGGTACAAATGTCACGACCGATGTGGCGGACACGCTGACAGGCACATTCATCAATGGCACGGCAGAGACCGCCGTCACGCCATTCGATGCATCGACCCTCGATCCGTTCCTCGAGACGACCGACTTTATCGGTGCCGTCAAGGACGCCAATGACACCTGGTGGGAAGGCTGGACCTGCGGCCTCGTTGCTACCGATGTGTGCTGAGGCTTGAACGATCGCGAAGCCGGCCGGTTCGCCAGGAATTCCTGGCGGGCCGGTCAGCCTCACTGAAACAAACTTCCCGACTGCGCTCCAGACAAGCCGCCAGGAACAAAGGAACAGACAGATGATTTTCAAACCGTTCAAAAGAGGTGTTCTGCTCGGCACCCTCGCAGGACTCAGCTGCGCGCCGGCGATTTACGCGCAGGCGCAGACCGCCGAAGAGCCTCAGGTCGATATCGAGGCACCAGAAGATGAAGAAGCCGTTCTCCAGACGGTGATCGTGCGCGGTGAGTTCATTCCCGAACCACAGCGCGAGACATCCCAGGTTGCCACGTTTCTTCTTCCCGAAGATCTCGAAAGACAGGGCGATTCCAATGCGGCGCTTGCACTGACCCGCCTCAGCGGCCTGTCGATTTCCGGCGGTCGTTTTGTCATCGTGCGGGGTCTGAACGACAGGTATTCCAGCGCACTGCTCAACGGCTCACCATTGCCAAGCCCGGAACCTCTTCGTCGGACCGTTCCGCTCGATCTTTTCCCATCAGAAGTTCTCGACAGCATCGCTGTTCAGAAGACCTATTCTGCGAACTATCCCGGTGAATTCGGCGGCGGTGTGGTCGATCTCAAAACTGCCAAACGACCGATTGAGAACTTTCTGACATTCAAGGTTGGTGGCACTTTCAATACTGAAACGACGAATGAAGAAGGTATTTTCGTTGGTGGGTCGGATACGGACTTTTTTGGTTTTGACGACGGTCTGCGCGACATTCCCGATCCGCTCGCAGCCGTGCTAAACAGTGACCAGTCACTGAACGCATTGCCCAATGATCAGGTCGAGATAATTGGTGAGAGCCTTGTGAATTCACCCCTGCGCGTCATTCAGCAAGAGGAGTTGGACCCTGGCTTTGATGTGTCGATCTCTGGCGGTTATGTCTTTGACCGTGGGAACTATGATATCGGCCTCGTCGGCGTTGCTGGCTTCGAGAGTGGCTGGGAAACGCAGCTGATCAAGAAACAGGACATTTCAGGGCTCGCTATCATTCGCGACTTCGACGTGCTCGATACAACTTATAACGCAACGGTGAACGCTCTTGGTTCGGCGACCCTTGATTATGGATCCGATCATGAAGTGCAGGCAACGGTGTTCTACGTTCACGACACCGACAAAGAAGCGCGCATTACAACCGGGACTGACTTCGACTCGCAGGGTGAGCGCGAATCGTTCAACGAGGAGAATGGCTGGTTTGAACGCGAACTGATCCTTGGCCAGCTTCGTGGGGAACACCTGTTTGGCAATTTCACCCTCGGCTGGCGTGGGTCCTTGTCACAAGCGACGCGGGATGCGCCTTATGATTTTCTGCTTCAGAGGCAGATCAATGATGACGGCGTTCCTGCGCTTCTGGTTGCAAACCGCAACTCGCTCTCGTTCTCCGAGCTTACCGATGATCTTGCGAGCGTCGGCGGTAATATATCCTACGACTTCAACTTGTCTCCGACGCGTGAGGCCACGGTGACAGCCGGTTTCGATGTGTCGGAACTTGAACGTGAATACATTATCGACGTCTTTCGTTTCTCAGGCGGCAACGCGCTTTCGCCATCGGATGAAATCCTTCGTCCTGATTTCCTGTTCTCTCCGGATAATATCGATCCGGCACGTTTCTTCCTGACGGAAGTTTCCAGCTTCCAGGGGGGCAACAATTATGACGCCCAACTCGACATTCTTGCTGGGTTTGTGATGGCAGATTTTGATATCACTGATTTTCTTCAGGCCACGGTTGGATTGCGCTACGAAGATGCCGAACAATCGGTGGATACGTTTGACCGTTTCGGCGGCCCGCGCGGTCTGTCGACCGATCTCGAAAATGACTATTATCTGCCGTCTGCCATGCTGACATGGAACTTCGCTGACGATCTGCAGCTTCGTGTTGGCTATTCGGAGACGATTACACGTCCGCAGTTCCGCGAATTGGCAAGCTCGGCATTCCGCGATCCTGAATCGAACAGAACCTTCCAGGGTTTCTTCGGTCTGGTGGACACTGAGCTGACAAACTATGACGCGCGTCTTGAGTATTATTTTGGTCGCAATCAGTTCGTCACGCTGGCCGGTTTCTACAAGGATATCAAAAACCCGATCGAGGAAATTTCGTTCGAACGCGGAACGGGCCGTTTCGACTCGACCTTCTTCAATGCGCCTGAGGCTGAGCTGTTCGGTGCTGAATTCGAATACCGCACGCGGTTCGAATTTCCTGGGAATATCGGTTTCCTGAATGATCGCGAAGGTCTGTTCTCTATCAATTACACCTTCACCGCGTCAGAAGTGACTGCCGAGGAGGGCACGCTGATCGCGGACCCGGGCAGTGTCAACACGCTGGAATTCCGCGATGCGAGCTTCTTCGACATTGATGGTTCGGACCTGCAGGGCACCTCGGAAAACATTCTCAACGCGCAATTGGGTTGGGAGTCGGAACTCGAACAGCTGACCCTGCTTGTTGGCTGGGTTGATGAGCGCATCATTCGGCGCGGTGTTGCCGGTCAGTCCGTGCCGGACGTGATCGAGGATCCGGGCGTCCAGGTTGATCTTGTGTACAAACGCGATATCGAACTTTCCGGCAACAATTTCACTTTCAGCCTCAGCGGTCGCAATCTTCTCAACGAAGCGCATGAGGAGTTCCAGCTCAACGAGGATGAAGAACTTGGTCGCACCGAGTTCAACACCTATGATCGCGGCATCTCGGTATCGGCGGGCCTGGCTGTCAAATTCTGATGCCAGGTAACTTTGCTTAGAGTGGGTCGTCCCGGACGCTACAGTCCGGGACGACTGCCGGTTTCTGGGCGGGGAACCCTGAAAGTTGCATCCCGTATTGTGTTGGTGAGAAAAAATCTGGCAATTTCGATGTGCCTGCCGCGATAATGGAAAACAAGTGATGGAGGCTTATTGATTGGCGATACCGGCTTTCAGACCGAATGTTCACGAGAACCTCAACTGGCTTGTCGGGTTCATTGGACTTGCGTCGCTGGCGGTCTTTGGCTGGGCGTTTGCCCGACTTGTTTTGGTCATCCTGGCAGACCCCGGATATGATTTTAGCGTTAAAACCAACGCGACTGGATACGATTCTGCGGAATTTTCGGATTACACAATGCTCCAGCGGGCTACGCCTTTTGATCGCCGTATACCGGATTTGGAAAGCGCCGGTGGGTCTCCTGTCGATGCGCCGGACACGACCCTGAACATGACGCTTCATGGTGTCCTGATGCGGCAGGATACCGGTGGAGTGGCTTATATCTCAGTTGGGCAGGCACCGCAGGCGAGCTACAAGGTCGGAGACCGGATTGATGCAGCCGGCGGGGCTGAAATCATGCGGATCCTGCCAGATGTGGTACTTATCGAGCGCAATGGCCGACGAGAGCGGCTGGTCCGCGCTGCGCTGCGGGTTGGTGACGGCATTGTCACGCTCGGCGCAGGGCGCGTGGATGAGGCCGCAAGCACACCGCTTGCGCAGGCTGGAGATGACCGAACGGGACAAGCGCCCGGGTCGGCCCAGCCGGCCACACCACAAACGCGGCAGGCTGAACCTGTGCGCAGCGATGCAAGCGTGACGCGCGCCGAGCTTGAGCAGCTGGCCACATCTGTCCGGCTCGAAGACGCGACTGGCGAATTTGGACGTGGTTTCAGGGTGTTTCCGACGCGCGATGCGCAGCTGTTCCAGAAGGCTGGGCTGCGACCCGGTGATGTCGTTCAGACCGTCGATGGCATCGCGCTGTCATCACTTTCTGATTTCGAGACAGCCTTATCGGAGCTGGAAATGAAGACCGAGCTTGACGTGCAGCTCATTCGCGGGAGAGAGCTTCGTCTGGTCACCCTCAGGCTTGGCGACAACTGAAATATAACGGGGAAAGTGGGTAGAAGGTCATGACGATTGGAATGAACAAGCGTATGTCCAAGAGGGTCGCTGCCCTGATGATGGGGGGCGTTCTCGGCGCCGGCGCGGGCTGGGCGCAGACCTATTCCGGTGGCGGCGCATCGGGTCAGACACAGACGGTTGACGACCGGCACATCATCAATCTTCAGGATGTCGAAATGTCGGCGCTGATCGATGATGTCTCGACGATTACCGGCTTTACATTCGTTGTTCATCCGGCTGTGCGCGGCAAGGTCACTGTGTCGTCGCAGACACCGCTGACCACGCATGAAGTTTTCCAGGTCTTCCTCAGCACGCTGCGCGTCCATGGTTTTGCCGTCGTGCCAGGTTCCAATGGCGTCTACAAGATCGTTCCGGAGCAGGCAGCAACAGCGCAGGCCGCACTGGCGAGCCGCGCGGTGGATGGCGATGTCATCGAAACCGCAGTGTTCAAGCTCAATTCGATGGATTCGGTCGAGGCTGCGCAGATGATCAAGCCGGTCACAAATCCACAGGGGCAGGTCACCACAAGCGCGCGCTCGAACGCATTGATCGTCGTCGATTATGCGGCAAATATTTCGCGGGTCCGTCAGATCCTGTCGCAGCTGGACGAGGACCGCTCGACGATTGCGACACTGGCGCTGCAGAACACCTCGGCGGCGGAAATGGCGAAGACGGTCAACGCGCTGACGGCCGGCAGTTCACGCAGCTTCAATTTCGATGTCGGAGCGGTTCCGCTGGAGTCCGGCAACAGTCTGATCCTGCGCGGTGAGGCCAATGACGTTGCGCGCGTGGTTCAGATCGTCGAGCGGCTGGACAATGAAAGCCGCAGCGCTGAGCAGTCGCTTCGGGTTATTCCGATGCGCTATGCGCAGGCAACCGATATTGCGCCAATCCTTGACAGTCTTGGTGCGAGAATGACCGAAGCGATGGCTGCGGGGCAGACCGGGTTTGCACCGCCGACCGTGGTTATCCACGAGCCGACGAACGCGGTCATCATCAATGCCGAACCCAGCGTGCTTCGCCAGCTTGAGGGCGTGGTGGCCGAACTGGATGTTCGCCGCTCGCAGGTTCTGGTCGAAGCGATCGTTGTCGAGCTCTCCGACACGGCAACGCGCGAGCTGGGCCTGCAATTCGTTCTCGGCGGCAGTGACGACAGCACCGTGCCGTTTGCCGTGACGAATTTTTCGCGCTCGACACCGAACATCCTGTCGATCGCTGGCGCACTGGTGGCGGACAACAATCTCCCGGATGGCGATACAGGCGGCAGTGACCTGCGCAATCTGGCGGTCAATTCACTGCTCGGAACCAATGGCAGCCTGCTTGGTTTTGGCGCGACAACGAGTGACGGTGGCGTGTTCGGCGCGATCATAAATGCGGTGCAGGAAGACACCGACAGTTCGATCCTGTCCACGCCGTCAGTTCTGGCGCTGGACAATGAAACCGCCTCCTTCCTGTCGGGCCAGGAGATCCCGATCAGCACGGGCGAGGCGCTCGGCACCAACAACTCCAATCCGTTCCGCACGATCGAGCGTCAGGATGTCGGCGTCCAGTTGGAAGTGCGCCCGCAGATCAGCGAAGGCGATACGATCCGTCTCTATATACGACAGGAAGTTTCATCGGTCTTCGGGCCGATCACCTCGGCCTCATTCGACCTGATCACCAACAAGCGTGAACTGACGACAACCGTTCTGGCCGATGATGGCGATATCATCGTGCTTGGCGGTCTGATCCAGGAAGATGAGCAGATCCGGGTCTCTAAGGTTCCGCTGCTCGGTGACATCCCGCTGCTTGGCCGGGCGTTCCGCAGTGACGATACGTCATCGACGCGGACCAATCTGATGGTGTTCCTGCGTCCGACCGTTGTGCGTGACGCCGAAGATGCCCGCCGCGCCACCGACACGCGCTTCAATTACATGGTAAATGCCCAGCGTGAGGCTACAAAGGATGGCTATTCCAGTCTTGAGACCATTCTGAAGGATATGAGCGAAGACGGCTCCTGACGGGGGGCAGGCGGGGGCGCCTTGATAACCCGCGAAAGGCATTCGCAAGTTGAGTGATATGCGTGAAAACCGGCTGAGTTATGCCTTCGCCAAGGAGCATGGCGTCGTTATCCTGCGCGACGGTGCAACGCAGCGACTTGGGATGCGCACCGGTGCCAGCCCTTTTGCCGTGCTTGAGGCCCGCCGCGTTGCGAACTGCGCAATGGCTGTTGAAACAATCGAGCCCGGCCGTTTCGAGCGCGTGCTGTCTGACGCCTATTCCAGCGAGGGGATCGATACACGCGCGATTGATGACGAGCTTGAACAACAAGGCGATCTCGACAGCCTCGCGGCCGGGTTGACGGAAACCGCCGACCTGCTCGACACCAGCGATGATGCGCCGGTCATCCGGCTGATCAATGGGTTGATTGCCGAAGCGGTGCGCACCCGGGCCTCCGATATCCATATCGAACCGTTCGAAGACCGGCTTTCGGTGCGCCTGCGGATTGATGGTGTGATGCGCGAAGTGCTCTCGCCCTCGCGCAAGGTGACGCCTTTGCTGGTGTCACGGATCAAGGTGATGGCCCGGCTCGACATCGCGGAAAAACGGGTGCCGCAGGATGGCCGGATCTCGCTCAGCCTTGGCGGTCGGGCGATTGATGTGCGGGTTTCGACCCTGCCGGCACGGTTCGGCGAGCGGGTGGTGATGCGCCTGCTCGACAAGGAACAGGCCCTGCTTGAACTTGACGATCTCGGCATGCCACCCCTGATGCTGGAGCGGTTCCGGCGCGTGATCCGCGAGCCCAATGGCATTATCCTTGTCACCGGTCCGACAGGATCGGGCAAGACGACCACGCTTTATGCTGCACTGACCCTGCTCAATGACCAGTCGCGCAACATCCTCACGGTTGAAGATCCGATCGAATATGGTCTGGATGGTGTCGGCCAGACACAGGTCAATTCGCGCGTCGGAATGACTTTTGCCGCCGGCCTGCGCGCGATCCTGCGTCAGGACCCTGATATCGTCATGGTCGGGGAAATCCGCGACACGGAAACCGCGCAGATCGCGGTGCAGGCGAGCCTGACCGGTCATCTCGTTCTGTCAACGGTGCACACCAATTCTGCGGCGGCGGCGGTCACGCGGCTGCGCGATATGGGGGTTGAGCCGTTTCTGTTGTCCTCGACACTGACGGCGATCGTCGCCCAGCGGCTGGTGC
>CAYUEM010000050.1:7915-16113 GCA_964442925.1 uncultured Hyphomonadaceae bacterium | reverse complement strand
AGTGCATCGATTGCGGCGTTTGCGAGCCGGAATGCCCGGTCGAGGCCATCAAGCCGGACACCGAGGACGACCCGGACTCCAAATGGCTGAAACTCAACACCGAATATGCCAAATCCTGGCCGAACATCACCCGGCGCAAGGATGCCCCTGCCGATGCCGACAGCTTCGCCGAGGAAACAGGCAAGCTGGCGAGATATTTCTCCGACAAGCCCGGCAGCGGTGACTGAGCCGGCGGGCGTTGCGCGACATGGGTCAGGGGGCCGCGCGAGGTTTGAGGGACGTTGCTTGAGAGCCGTTTCCGATCAAATTGCATCAGTTGGTCGGGCGTGGTTTGCGCTCTCGATGCGAATACCGGTCCAGCCACTTGCCTTTTCCGCCAGGATCGTCGCCCTTGTACTGGTCCGCCAAAACCCGAAATCGCCGGAAATTGAGACTTCTTCAGCAACCTGCTCGCGCCACTCTGCATCAATCGCGTTCCAGACCGGCACAAAGACGCTCACCGCACGAAATCACGGCCTCGACCAGACTATCGATATCGCGCATCTGCGTGCGGTGATTGGTGATGTTGACGCGGATCGCCAGATGTCCGCCCGTCCACGTGGTCGATGGGGCAGCGACGCCGTCAAGCTGAAGCCGTTCAACAATGTCCTGGTTAAGCGCGTCCAGCGCGGCTGCATAAAGACCGCCGGGATTGTATCGGAAACAGCAAATGTTGAGCTCTGCCGGCGCAAGCCGCTCAAGCTGCGGGTGCGCATCGACGCGGGCGGCCAGATATGCGGCCTGCTCGCAATTGCGCGCGACAACCTCACCAATGATATCAAAACCGTGCTCCAGAAGGTGCGCCCAGACTTTCAGCGCCCGGAACCCGCGCGACAGTTCCGGACCGAGATCGACCGGCCAGGGCGCACCCGCCGCCAGTCCTTCCTGCGCGCCTGCCAGATAGTGCGGTCGCTGCGAAAACGCATCGAGTTGCGCTTGCTGATCGCGGATCAGAACGCAGCCGGCATCATAATTGACCTGCGGCCATTTGTGGAAATCAAAGGCCAGTGAGTCGGCCCGATCAATCCCACGCAACCGGCCACGATGCTCAGGCGACAGGATCGCAAACGCTCCGAAAGCGCCGTCAACATGCAGCCACAGCCCGTTGCGCCGCGCAAGATCTGCCAGCGCGCTCAGGTCGTCAATGGCACCGGCATTCACCGTGCCGGCATTGCCTGTCACAAGAAACGGCATGTGCCCGGCGATCCGATCAGCATTTATCGCCGCTTCCAGCTTGTCTGTGTCAATCTGGTGGCGCTCATCGACATCAATCACGCGCAGGGCATCGCTGCCCAGCCCCAACAGGTCGAAAGCCCGCCGAACACAGGAATGCGCCTCGGTTGAGGCATAACCTGTCAGTGGCCAGCCGCCGACCCCGACGCGCCGGCTCTCGCCACGCAGTTTCTGGTCTCGTGCGGCCTTGATCGCAATGATCGTCGCCATGGACGTGCCAGAAACGACCAGGCCGCCCGTGGTTTCGGGGAAACCGAACAGGTCCCGGCACGCATTGACCACCTGCTTTTCGACATGCAGGGCGGCATGGTTGCGCCCGCCACAATTGGCATTGATCGCAGCGGCTGCAATCTCGGCGATCAGATTGGACGGCGTGCCTGCGCCATGCACCCAGCCGAAGAATCGCGAATGCGTATTGCCAACACCATAAGGCATCAGATCGCGGATCCGCTGGTCGGTGGCTGCGGCCCCCAGACCGCCCGGCTCCAGCGGCCTGCCCAATTGCGCGATCAGGTCTTGCGGCGGCGGCTGCCAGACCGGGCCATCGCCCGACCCCTTCAGATGCGCAAGTGCGACATCCAGCATTGCATGGGCGCGGCGGGCGAAATCGTCCCAGTCTTCAGGGTCGAGCACGCCGCTCGCACCGTCAGGCGCAGGACCGGGCCGTGCAGCAGTTTCATCATCGCTCATCACGGCAATCTATCCGCTGCCGCCGCCCTGGCTCAACGGGCCACTGATGGGCCCATTGCCACAGGGTGCCTCACGCAACTCAGATCAGCCGTCGAGGCGGGCACCGGGCCGGGTCAGCGTAACTTCGACCCGCCGATTGGCGATGCGCCCTGCGCGTGTGTCGTTGCTTTCCACAGGCTGGCTTTCGCCCCTGCCTTCGCTGGAAACGCGTGTCGCCGCAACGCCTTTGCTGGTCATGAGATCGGCAACGGCCTTTGCGCGGCGTTCAGACAAGCGCTGGTTATAGGCGGTCGGTCCCGACGTGTCGGTGTGGCCGGTCACGCGCACGATCATTTCGGGATGCTTTGCGAGATAGTCGGCCAGCGCACCCAGTCGCTCACGCGAAGCTGCCGGCAGGCCTGCACTCTCAAACGCGAAATCGATATTGCGCAGGCTGAAAACGACCCCTTCAGAGGTTTCACGCATCTCGAATGCGCCCAGCGCGGCGGCGAGCCCGGCGACATCACCGAAATCGCGCGCCTGACATTGCTGCAACTGGCTGCGGGCCTGTTCGAGATCGGCGCGGCAGGCGCGCGCCTGCTCATTTGCCTCGGTGAGGGCGGCTGTCATATTATCCGTACCGGCGCGGATCGCCTCCAGTTCGCCGCGTGTCAGGGCGAGGTCGGCATAGGCCGTCGTCAACTGCGCGCTGCTTGCATAGGCGTCTGGCTCATTGCCATTGAAGGCAGCTTCGGTCTGGCGCAGGTAATTGCGCGCAGTATCGAGTTCCGGCCTGCTCGACAGCTGCGAAGCCTCAGCCCGCTCAACCGCCTGGCGCGCGGAATTCAGCGCACTGTCGGACTCGATTGTGGCACATGCCGCCAACAGTGTGGCAGCGAAAAACATCGCGATCAGTCTCATCTTGTCCACCTCTATCCCTTGTTTTCCAGGCTCAGTCCCGAATGGCAAACTATCCGTTGTAGGATAAGGTTTCACATCTGAACGCAAAGGTTAACCCCCATTCCCCCCTCAGGGGAATCGCGCCTGCGCGCTGCGGGCCAGGCTTCAGGGTCTGGCGGGGCCGTTCAGGCTGTTTTTTCCGCAGCCTGCCCAGCCGTGTCTGGCGGTCCGTAACAGATAACCGTCGCGCCCGCACCTCCGCGCGGCTCGCGATTGGGCCCAAGCAGCCACAGCGTGCCGTCAGGCCTGATTTCAGCGAGAAAATCGGAATTCGAACGGTCCGCACGCAGCGCATCAAGCCCGTATTTCTCGGTCAGCTGGGTCTTCGAGAATGTCCAGCCGCGATAATGGTCGCGGATCAGCTGGTCATAGCCGCGCCCCCGACCGATCAGTGTTCTCCCTCTTGTGCTGACCCCGAAGGCGCGCAGGTCTTCTTCTTCTCCCTCCTGCGAGGAGAGCTGGTAGACCTTGTGACGGCCGAGTTCGGGCGCGAAATGACCTGCGACAAGCGCATTATAAGGGTCATTGGCGGACAGAGCGATCGCGGATTCAAACCGGGCATGGTCAAGCCGGATTTCCGCCTCTTCGGACAGCACTTCCCCAAAAAACGTCTCGATACCTGCATCGCGCGCGGGCCGCAGCCGTCGCCAGTTGCTGTCGGCAATGATCACTTCCTGACCGGACTCCTTGAGCTTGCGGGCAAAATCGACGCTCCAGGGCGTTGCTCCGACAAACAGCACGCCGGGCTTTCCCCTCCGCGCCAGGCCAAGAAGGCGCGACAACGGGCCGATTGTGAAACCGTGCAGAACAACGGTGGCAAAAACCATGGCAAAGGCGAGCGGGCCGATCTGCTCGGCACCGTAAATGTCGAAAGCTGAATTGCGCGACAGATCGACCAGCAACGAGCCGAACAGGCCGGAAACGGCAACCGCCACGATTCCGCGCGGGGCGATCCAGCCGAGCAGCAGCGCCTCATTGCGACTGAGCGTGCCATAGGTCGAGATCCAGACCGACAACGGGCGCACGACCAGCATCATCACCGCAAGAAAAGCAAGCGTGCGCCAGTTCAGGGCCCTGGAGATGATGTCCGGGGTCAGGCTGGCCGTCAGGATAACGAACACGCCCGAAACCAGAAGGACGGCAATATCTTCCTTGAACTTTCGCAATTCCTGCAGGCCTGCGAGTCGCGAATTGGCGAGATACATTCCATAGGCGGTGACGGCGACGAGGCCGATTTCGCGCTCGATCATCTCCGCGAGCGCGTAACACAGCAGTATCGACGCAAAGATCAGCGGTGCCTTGAGATATTCCGGTGCCCAGCCGGCCCGGAAAGCCCGCGCCATGGCAAAGCCAAACGCCAGACCCAGCGCCGTTCCGAGCGTGGCGGCAAACAGGATCCAGCCGATCGCGAAGACAGCGGACGCGCCCGCCGAGGCAACACGAACGATTTCGAATGCCGCAACCGCAAACAGCGCGCCCACAGGATCATTGACGATACCTTCCCATTTCAGGGCCTGACCGGCACGCCCGCCAAGCTTGGACTGTCGCAAAAGCGGCATGATCACGGTCGGTCCGGTGACGACCATGACGCCGGCAAAGACGATCGAACTTGCCCAGTCGAGACCGGCGGCATAATGGGTCGCCAGCGAACCGAGAAACCAGGCGAGCGGTCCACCGATGAAGACCACCCGGCGCACCGCTGCACCCGCATCCCGGAGGTCCTGAAATTTCAGCGCCAGGCCGCCCTCGAACAGGATCACCGCAACCGCCAATGACACGATCGGGCGCAGCAATTCACCAAATTCCGCAGTCGGGTTGAGCAGCGCGCCCGGCCGCCCCGTATAAATCAGCGATTCCGGATTGCCGAGCGTAACCGCCCAGAGCGGGCCGACAGCGAGACCGGCAAGCGCCATCAGGACAATTGCAGGTGCCTGCAACCGCCAGGCGATCCATTGCGCGCCCAGACCCAGCGCGCCGATCAGCGCCGCTGTGAAGATCAGCGAGCTATGACCCGCTGCCGCGAGCAACAGGCTCTGCTGGGCCAGCAGGTCAAGATGCGTTTGAATTTCCAGCAAACCTGACCTTCCCTGTCAGAAGCGCCCCTTAGCGGGCATCACACCCGGGCCTGATCCTGATCGACGGCAAAGTCGAACCCGATTTCCCGGCTGCCAGGATCGCCATCGCGATAATTTTCGATGTGGGTGTCGAACCAGCCTTTTACATGCTCAAAAATATGCTCGAAAAAAGGGTTCGGGTCATTGTCGGCAAGCGGAAGCTTGAAGGTAAAATCTTCACCGCCAATGATCTTGACGCGGAAATCATCGCCCGATTTGCTGCATTCAAGTGTGACGCGGAGCCAGTCGGTGCCGCGGGTCACACGCACCGCCAATCCAAACGCGACCGGGCCGAGCGGGCGAAACCCACGCGGAGGGATTGAGAAAGCCTTGTCACCATGTGGCTGTGGCTGAAATGGTCCAACCGGCGGCACGAGGTGAACACAGGCCCCGTCGGACGCCGAAAGATAGTCACACAGCCCCTCGCGTAGTTCCTCTGCCAGCCGGCGGATGCGATCATAATTCTCGGTCGCAAGCGCCTGATAGGTTTCGACCGTGGCAAGAAGATCATCGAAGCGTGCCAAACGAACACCCCATCTGTTGTTGCAGCGCAGCGCGCATTATACCAGCTTTCCTGTCAAGGCCGAACCTCAACTTTTCCGGCTGAGTGCCCCGCCGCGCCAGACGGGCATTCCGACCCCGGACGTTACACCGCGTCAGCGAAACCGTGAGGCGGGCCCAGTCTTGTGGCGACCTCGTAAGCCCCAATCGACGCGCGATCAAGCCCGGGCTGCAAGGGGGGCGATGGCGTCAGGCTTTCTGGCGCGCCTGCGCGACAAGGGTCGATAGATAGACCTGAAGTCCAAGAAAACCCAGCGCGATCCCGCCAGCAGCCGTGCTCAGCGTCGCGAGTTCGTCAACACGCGCAGGCATCACCACCAGTTCGACAATCGCGGCAAACACCAGTGCAAGCGCAGTTGCGGCCCCGCGGCGACGAAAACCGAAACTGAGAACCAGCCAGACGGTCAACGCGCAATAGGCTGCGGTTCGCGAGACCGCCTCGTGAAACTGCAAATGCGCGGTTTCAGGTGCCCACGCAGCCGCCTTGACGGCAACAAATATTGCGATCAGCCCCGTCAGTGCCGTTGTGATCCGCTGGGCGGCATCGCCCTGCACCCAGTAAGCCGGCCGCGCCGCCAGCCAGTCCTCGTTTTGTCGCATGAACCTGCGCTCTCCTGACCATCTAACCTTCAGACAGCGTGCATAGCATGCGAGTGGTTACACCCGGCTTGCCGACTGTGCTTGAATTTTCTGAAACTGAATCAGACTGCACGTTTTTGCTGGGTCGGCGCAGGCGCAACGAATCTGGCCGCTTCAATCGCCTGGTCCAGCCGCTGCAGGTCCGGGCGGCAGTCGGTTGGTATCGCGCCACGGGCGCTTTCGACCGCAGCGCGCGGGGTCGCGCCGGATGCCAGAACGGCAACAAAATCAGCGACAACATCCAGCGCGCGGGACTCATCTTCGACAATCTGTCCGACACGCACCGCCAGCGGACCGACAAAGCCATAAGCCAACAGCACACCGAGAAATGTGCCCAACAGAGCGCTCGCAATCATCGCGCCGATGATCGCTGTCGACTGGTCGATCGATGCCATCGTCTTGATGATGCCGAGCACAGCCGCGACAATGCCAAGCGCCGGTAAGGTGTCGGCCAGCGCGTTGAGAGCCGCAACGCCGCGCATCCGGTGCTCGACCTGCATCCCGATCACCCGTTGCAGCGGCTCGCGGGAATGTGCCTGCCGCCCAAAATCCATGGCGAGGAGACGAAACGCCTCACACACCAGTTCGCGAACCCCGGTGTCGCGGGACAATACCGACGCCCGCGCAAACAGGGCGGAGCTTTCCGGTGCCTCAATATCAGCTTCGACACTGATATGGCCCGACTTGCGGACCCGGCGCGCAAGCTCGTGCAGCACACCGAGCAGTTCGCCGTAATCCGAGCGCCGCCAGCGCGAGCCGCGAACAGTCAGCCACAAGCCGTGTCCTGCTGACTGAACCACTGCGGGGCTGTTGGCAATCAGGACGGTGGCAAGACCGGCACCGCAGATCAGCGCCAGTTCGAACGGCAGCGCTTCCAGAACGGCCTCCGCGCCGGTGGCGCGAAGCCCCGCAGCGATCAGGAAGATCAGGATGACGATGCCGGCGATATGCGTCATGCGTTCACGAACCCCGGTTTTTAAAGCAACTGGCCGAAAGCCTAGCGAGAAGGGCTTAAGCGGGGATTGACGCGCCGCAATGTGCAGGCCGACTGCGACAGCTGAATTGTCGCTCTCTCCGGCCTCTGTTAGAGATAACTTGGAGTTGGGGCGACCAGAGCGGAGAGACCTGAGCATGCATTCAAGCGCTGTTTCCAGACAGGCTGGTCCTGCCGGTGAACCCGAAAAGCGCTTGCGTTTTGGTCTTTATCGTGACTGCCGTTTGGTAAACCCGCTGTTAAGACTGCGCCAAGTACACCTATCGATATATCCGAGAGGAGTTTTCCCATGAAGATCGCACTTGTTGCACTTGCCCTTGCTTTTGGTGGCGGCGCTGCCACCGCCCAGCAATATGCCTCTGCCGATGGGTATCGCGTTTGCCCTCAGGCTCAGACAATCGAGGGGCTCGATGTCGTTCGTGAGGCTTGCGGATCCTTGAAGACACCACAATTTCGCGATGCCAGCTTCTCGTCTCTGAGCGAATTGAAAATGGCGGAGGGCGAGCGGATTGCGTTCGAAGCGCAGGTTTCTGACTACGGGGCCTGCGTGACCCGGTTCATCAATTCCTATCGCCGACCGGGCGCAGATGCCAATTCAAAGGCCCCTGATCAGGCGGCTTGCGCCCATGCCTGGGCCGAGGACCAGGCCACCCAAATGGTGCGCGACTATGGCCGCGCCTGCGTTGACTTTTCCAACCGTTCGATGATGGACAGCACGATCCAGCCGTGGAGTGGTGCCTGCTATCCGTCGGTCGGTTCAGAGCGAGGCTGAAACCGCCCCTACGGCACGCTTGATCTTTTGCCGGACCGGGAGGAAACACCTCCCATGTCCAGGCCAGACCAGACCATTGTGACACAAGAGCCACCGCGGCCCGATCGCCGCGGCGCTTTTCGTTTGCTGTTTTTCGCGCTGGCCGTCATCGGTGCCGGAAACACAATGTTGATTGCCGCTGTCCTGCCGCCGCTGACCCGCGATCTCGGCCTGCCGG
>CAYUEM010000050.1:0-7905 GCA_964442925.1 uncultured Hyphomonadaceae bacterium | reverse complement strand
CATTGATGCCTGCCGGACTGGATGGCCGGCGCGATTTTCTCCCTTTCGGCAGCCATCTGGGTGGTGATGAGCCCGTTCTGGGGCTCGAAGTCGAATGTCTGGGGGCGGCGCAAGGTCGCCGCGCTCGGTCTGGCCGGATATTCCGCATCAATGCTGCTGTTTGGCATTTCCGGCACGCTTGCGCTCACCGGCATTCTGACCACACCGCTGATCATCTTTGCCTGCCTGCTTGGATCGCGATCACTGTTCGGCCTGTTCGGATCGGGCACCAATCCGGCCGCGCAGGCCTATGTCGCAGATCGCACGGACGCGGCAAACCGCACTGCGGAAATGGCCTCGGTCACCGCCGGGCACAGTTTCGGAACGATTGCCGGACCGGCATTTGCTGCAGCGCTGGTCGCCGTGTTCGGCCTGCTGACGCCGGTTTTCCTGACCTTCATTCTCGCCGCCTTCATGTCGTGGCTGATCCTGAACAAATTGCCCGAGGACACACCGCCGCGCCGTGCCGTTGCCGGCGCACGCATTCGCACCACAGGCTTGTGGCGCGATCGCCGGGTTTTCTCCTTTCTGGTGTTTGCCACGGCTCTGTCGCTTGTCACCGGCGTTCTGATGCAGACTTTCGTGTTCGCGGTGATGGACAAGATGCAGGTCGAGGGCGCACAGGCCGCGCAATTTACAGGGCCGGCCTTTACGGTCGGTGCGATGGCGACGCTTCTGGCGCAGCTTGTGCTGATCCCGCGCCTTGAAATGTCCAATCGCCGGTTGATGGTCACCGGTGCCCTTTCACTGGCTTTCGGTGCCTTCCTGATCATCCCGGCGCAGGATTTCGCCACGCTGATCCTGGCACAATTCGCCGTCGGCCTTGGTCAGGGGCTTGCACGGCCCGGCTTTTTCGCCGGAGCCTCACTGGCGGTCGGGGCCGACGAGCAGGGCGACATTGCCGGACTGCTGATGGCCGCCAATGCAATCGGTTTCGTGGTCTCACCCTTCTTCGGGCCGTGGATGTATGAATTTGCCGACCCTTCGGTTCCGTTCCTCATCGCAGGAACGCTGCTTCTGGCGATGGCCCCGTTCGCCTACTTCACCATCGGGGCCGCTGCCGGCTCAGCCGGTGCTCAGCCAGGTGTGCCGACCGACGAGGTCTGAGGCGAACGCGCCGCAAGGACAAAAGCCAGCATTTCTGTCGTCGGATAACCATCCGCGATCATGCCGCGCGCCGCCTGAAACCGGCGCAGGGCACCCCGGGTGCCGCGTCCGGCGATGCCATCAACAGCCCCGGCATTGTGGCCAAGTTCATTCAGCGCGGCCTGCAACTGCTTGATCTGTGCCACCGAAAGGGGCTGGAGCTGCGTCGGCCAGCTGGCAATCGGGCGCTCAGTGCCGGCAACGCCCTGCGACAGCAAACCAACTGCCAGCGCATAGGAATCAGCCCGGTTATAGGCCTTGAAGACATCGAAATTCTTGAATAGCAGATATTTCGGGCCGCCATGACCTGCGGGCACCCAGAGTTCGGCAAAAGCGGCCGTCCCGGTCTGGAAATCACCCCCTGCCGCAGGAACCAGCCCCTGGCTTGCCCAGCTTGAGACCCGCCGCGCCTCTCCATCGGCCAGCGAATAGTCAAAACCTTCCGGTAACGCAACCTCGATGCCCCAGGGCTCGCCGGGCCGGTAGCCGGAAACCGAAAGATAATTGGCCGCAGAGCCGAGCGCATCTGCTCTCGTGCCCCAGACATCCTTGCGGCCATCGCCGTCAAAGTCGACCGCATGGGCGAGATAGGTCGACGGCATGAACTGGGTCTGGCCCATCGCTCCGGCCCATCCTGAAACCAACTCATCACGCGCCGCCTCACCGCGCTCGAGGATTTTCATCAGCGCGATCAGCTCACCCTCGGCAAATTTTCGCCGACGGCCCTCAACCGCCATATTGGCCAGCGTATTGGCCGCATCATCTGAGCCCATGAAGCTTCCGAAATTGGTCTCCATCCCCCAGATCGCCACCAGCACTTCCCGGTCAACGCCATATTCAGCTTCAAGCGCATCAAATAGCGCCTGTTCCTGCACCAATCTCGACGCGCCTGTATTTTTGCGGCTCGCACTGACGGCGGTGCGTAGATATTCCCAGATCGGCTTTGCAAATTCGGCCTGATCCTGGATGCCCGACGACTGCGCCCTGAATGTCGAACCAAGGAAGATGTCGAGCGGCGATATGCCTTCGAGAACCGCGCGGATGGTCGCGGGATCGCGTCCCTGCGCCGCTGCGCGCGAGGCAAAATCCGCGCGCCATTCATCCATTTCGCGGTGACCGGATGTGGCATAAGGCGCGCTCGCATCAACAACCGGACCCGCAGGAACCTCGGGCGCGGGCACCGGCGCGGGAACCGGAGGCAGCGGGCGTGGACCTGGCCCGGCCGCGCAAGCACTGATCAGCGCCGCCAGCGAGGCAGCAAGTGTGTCGCGCAGTCTGGTCCTCACAATGACCGGCATGGTTATCCCCTTCATGTGTCGCGATCCTCTATTTCTCAACCGGCGTTGACTTCGCAGCGCGGCTCCGTTATCCCCCCGCCTTTCGCAGATCATGCATCCACATACCGGGACCGGACCCATGAAAGTCAGATCGTCTCTCAAAGCCCTCAAGTCCCGCCACCGCGACTGCAAGGTCGTTCGTCGCCGCGGGCGTGTCTACGTGATCAACAAGACCGATCCGCGTTTTAAAGCAAAACAGGGCTGAGCGAAACGCTCCATTCTGCTAAGACCGCTTACGGTTAACGAGACCTGAATGGCCGCTCGGCTTGTTCTTTTCGACCTTGGCAATGTTGTCGTGGACTGGGAGCCGGAAAGACTCTATCGTCGCCGGTTCGGTGACGCTGAAAAGGCCGCATGGTTCTGCCGCGAAATCTGCACGCGGGAATGGCACGCAAATCATGATCGCGGCGTTCCGATGGAAGCCAGCATCGCCGCCAAAATCCGTGAATTCCCGGAGTATTCCGGACATATCCGGGCCTGGCGAAGCGAATGGCTGGACATGTTCCACGGCTATGTACCCGGTGTTCCGCAATTGATGGCGCGGCTGGAAGAGGCGCGGATACCGCTTTTCGGCCTTTCGAACATACCCGCTGAAGTCAGCGAGGAGACCTTCAGCGCTTTTGCGATGATCCGGATCCTGCGCGATGTCGTGGTGTCGGGTCGCGAGAATTTGATCAAGCCGGACCCACGGATCTACCAGCTGGCGCTGCAGCGTATGGGCGGGCCCGATCCCGGCGACGTCTTGTTTGTCGATGACCGCGAGGACAATGTTCTGGCGGCGCGCGCGCTCGGTCTGAAAGGTCATGTGTTCCAGGGCGCTGAGGGGCTGGAAAGTGACCTGAAAGCTTACGGCCTGCTGTAATCGCGCTGCCGCATTGCGAAAAAGCCGCTTGCAGAGACGGGCGTGCGCATCATACTCACTTCCATGTTCAACGCGCTTTTCATGTCTGTCCTGATTTTCGTCAGTGGCCCCCTGTTTGGCCCGCCGGATTCGATGTTCGACGAGTTGCGTGACGCTCCGACAGAAGAGGAAGGCCAGAGCGTCGCGCTCGACATCTGGGCGGCCTGGATGGAAAGCGGTTCGCCAACCGTGGACATATTGATGGAGCGGGCCGTTGCCGCGCAGACCGCCGGTGACCGCGATCACGCCCGCGCCCTTTATGACCGCGCAATCCTGATCGAGCCGGAATATGCCGAGGCCTGGCACCGGCGCGCGTCACTGTTTCTGGAAGAAGAAAAGCTCGATGAAGCGCTGCGTGACCTGAATGAGGCGCTGCGGCATGAGCCGCGCCATTTCGGTGCCTGGCTCGGCACTGGCATGATACTGGAGCGTCTGGGCGCAGAGAAAGAGGCGCTGGCTGCCTATCGCGAAGCGCTTGCCATTCATCCCTGGCTGGAGCCGGCGCGGCGCGCGGAAAGCCGGCTGGCCAAAGCCACAGACGGAACCGCACTTTGAAGCTCTTCATCATCATCATTCTTGCGGCACTCAGCGCAGGGCTGCTGGGCGCGTTGTTCAGCGCCGCAATTTATTCCGCAAAGGTCAATGCCAGCCTGCCGCCATCGGGCGAGACGTTCAGCGTCAATGGCTACGACGTGCATGTTCTGCTCAAGGGCAATGGCGGACCGCCGGTGCTGTTGCTGCATGGTGCCAGCGCCAATGCGCGCGAATTTACCACAGCGCTGGCTCCCCGGCTGAACAAGGATTACCGCGTCATCATTCCAGACCGGCCCGGGCATGGCCATTCGCAGCGCGCGCCGGGCTCGCAGACGCTGGGCGTACAGGCCGAACAGATGGCGGGCGTGCTTGAGCAACTGACCGACACACCTGCGATTGTCGTTGGTCATTCCTTTGGCGGGGCGGTTGCCTTGCGGCTGGCGCTGGACCGGCCCGATCTTGTTAAGGGACTGGTCCTGCTTGCGCCGGTGACGCATGACTGGGGCAATGGGCCGGGAACCTCGTGGTACAATCATGTCGCAGCCCCACCCGTGACAGGCCACCTGTTTTCACAGATTGTCCCGCTGGTCGGTCCGAATGCTGCCAAATCCGGAATGCGTTCGGTTTTCGATCCGGAAACCGTGCCAGAAAGTTATTATCACGCGGCCGGAATTGGCCTTCTGTTCCGGCCTGCGACATTCCGTGCGAATGCGCGCGATGTTGTCGCCCTGAAGGCCGAACTCGCCACCCAGCAGACGCGATATGACGGGCTCAACCTGCCGATCATTGTCTTTTCCGGTGCGAAGGACACGGTGCTCAGCCCGCAATTGCATGCGCGCAAGCTGGAGAAGCAGGCGCCGGATGTTGAGCTGATCAAATTACCCGGCGGCGGTCACATGCCGCACCATCATCATGGCGATTCGATCATTGATGCGATCGCGCGACTGGCCAGCACCGGCGAGTAGGTCTAAGAGGCGCGCTTTGCTTTTGCCCGCTCAAGGAGCCCAAGAATGGATGCCGGAACCACTGCACTGACAGAGACCGCCCGCGACAAGCTGAAACTGACCGTTGAGCGTATCGAACGCCTCGAAGAGGAAAAGAAGGAAATCGCCGAGCAGATCAAGGATGTCTATGCCGAGGCCAAAGCGCTCGGTTTTGACATCAAGGCGCTGCGCCAGGTGGTGCGCATCCGCAAGCAGGACCGAGCCGAGCGCGAGGAACAGGAAATGATCCTCGACACCTATCTCGCGGCAATCGGTGAGATCTGATACAGTTTCGCCATGCCCCGCGAGATTGACGAGAGAAAGAAGCGCAAGGCACTGCGTCAGCTGCGAAAAGCAGCCGAACGGGCAGAAGCCGGGCTCGGCCCTCCGCTGAGCGACTGGGAGCGGGACTTTCTGCAGGAAGTTGAACAACGGATCGAAACCTATGGCTCGGCCTTTGCCGACCCCAGCAAGGGCGATCTGGAAGCGCCGCTGTCGGGACGACAGGCGCTCAAACTGAAGGAAATCGACAAGAAGGCGCGCGGAAAGGCCCGCGGCGGCCTGACCACCCGCAAGCCGCTTCGGGCACGGAGCAAACACGAAAACGCGGATGCCGAAGAGGCCAGCGATGACGTGGCCGATCCGGTGCCGGCGCGCGGCGAAGGCCCGCCGAAACTGCGCGTGATCCCCGGCGGGCGCAGCGAGTGAACCGCACGGGGCGGGCGCACGTAGTCAAGTCACACAAGCCTGCCGGATAGCGGGCTTCTCACTATCAATCGCAAGGCAGGCCCCGAACATGAAAACCGTGCTGATCACTGGCGCATCGACGGGCATTGGCCGCGCCACTGCCGAACATCTCGCCGCAAGGGGCTGGTGCGTCTTTGCGGGTGTGCGCAAATCTGCAGACGGCGATGCTCTGACCGCAATTGAGGGCGATATCCGTCCGCTCCTGCTGGATGTCACGGACGCGACCTCGATTGCCCGCGCTGTCGAGACAGTAGAGGCGCATCTGGGACGCGGGCGCCTTTCCGGACTGGTCAACAATGCCGGGATTGCGAAGATGGGGCCGCTTGCGCTGCAACCGCTGGCAGAGATCGAAGCGCATTTTGCGGTCAATCTGTTTGGCGCAATTGCCTGCGCGCAGGCGTTTGTTCCCGCGCTCGGCAGCGATGATGCGCGCAAGGGTCCGGCTGGGCGGATCATCAATATCACCAGTGTTGGCGGCAAGATCGCCTCGCCGTTCCTCGGTGCCTACACGGCCACCAAACACGCGTTGGAGAGCGTGACAGACACGCTGCGCCGCGAATTGATGATCTACGGCATCGACGCGATTGCGGTCGGCCCCGGCGCGGTCAGGACACCGATCTGGGACAAGGCAGAAACGGCCAATTCCGACGGGCCTTATGCCGCAAGCGACTGGGCCGGGCCGCTGAAGAAATTTTCAGACGCGATGCTTGAAGGCGGGCGCACGGGCCTGCCCGTAGAGACCATCGCAAAGGTGATCGAAACGGCGCTGACCGCTCCAAGACCGAAAGCACGCTATGCGCCCGTACCCGACAAGCTCACCAATTTCACCATCGCGACACGGCTGCCAAAACGCTGGCTGGACAGCATCTTCGCCCGCCGTTTCGGCCTGCACCCGGATTGAGGCGGAAACGACAGGCCGTCCCGGAACCCGGCCAGACGGAAAGTCATCTGCGCACGTCCCGGGCCGCACCGGGACCTGCCAACGTCAGATCCACTGCGGATCGAGCCCGGGGCGCTCCCCTCCGATGAGGATTTGCAGTGAGCTGTCGCATCGCGGGGCGCGAGCGAAGCGAGCCTCGAAGGACGAGGAAAAAAAAAGAGACTCCTCATCCTGAGGAGCGGCTGCAAGGCCGCGTCTCGAAGGATCGGCGGCGTGAGCTGGTTTTTCAGCAGCCTGTTAAACGTCCACTTCGGCTTCCAGAGCATTTTCCTGGATAAACTCGCGGCGCGGCTCGACGACATCGCCCATCAGCTTTGTGAACATGTCATCGGCTTCGTCAGCATGGTCGACGCGGACCTGCAACAGCGTGCGGGCATTGGCGTCCAGCGTGGTTTCCCAGAGCTGACTGGCATTCATTTCGCCGAGGCCCTTGTAGCGCTGGATCTTCAGACCGCGCCGGCCTGAGCGCAGCACCGCATCCAGCAGGGTCATCGGCCCGAAAACCGGGATGTCGCCGGTTTTGTCGTGGCGCAGGATCGCTGGCTGGACATAGATCTCGCGCAGGCCGGCTGCACGCTCATTCAGGCGCACACTGTCCTGACTGGCCAACAAGGCCACATCCAGCGCGGCGCGCTCCTCAACCCCGCGCACGGTGCGCGAGAGCTTCAGCGCGCCGTTTTCGAACCGGCCTTGCCAGCCATCTTCGCCTTCTTCGGCAATCAGATTCAGCCGCCGCGCGGTTTCCTGTGCCTCGGCCTCGCCGGCATCGCCGGCCAGCGCCCCCGCCAGAGCGGCCTGCTCAAGCAGGAATTCCGGCGCGCGCAGGGCCATCCGCGCCAGTGTCGAGCGGAACGCCGCCGCATCGCGAACCCGCTCGCGCAGGTCTTCATTCGCGATCTGCGTGCCAGAACCGAGGATCAGGGTTTCCCCGCTGGTGCCCTCCTCGATCAGATAGGCCTCCATCTCGGTCTCGTCCTTGATGTAGCGTTCTGACTTGCCGCGCGTGACCTTGTAGAGCGGCGGCTGGGCAATATAGAGGTAACCGCGCTCGATCATCTGTGGCATCTGGCGATAGAAGAAGGTCAGCAGCAGCGTGCGGATATGCGCGCCGTCAACATCCGCATCGGTCATGATGATGATCTTGTGGTAGCGCAGCTTCTCGATGTTGAAGTCATCGCGGCCAATGCCTGCGCCGAGCGCCGTGATCAGCGTGCCGACCTGGTCTGAGCCCAGCATCTTGTCGAAGCGGGCGCGTTCGACGTTGAGGATTTTTCCGCG
>CAYUEM010000049.1:0-16346 GCA_964442925.1 uncultured Hyphomonadaceae bacterium | reverse complement strand
CCGCACCGCTGGCCTGGCGACGCATGGGCCTGAAACCACCCAATGCCATGCAGCAGGGCCTGTTCGAGGAGGAGTGACCGCAAGCCTGTTGTTGCCGTTGCCGGCAAGGCCTGTCATAGGCGCAGGCTTTCGAAAACGATCCGCATCGCTTCCCGCAGCGTCCGAACCGCCGGGGAGCATCAGAAGGAAAGCCTGACAATGGCCCGACAGAAAAAGCGCAGGGGCGATCCGGTGCATGGCTGGCTCGCGCTCGACAAGCCACTCGACATGACTTCCACGCAGGCGGTGGGCCTCGCCAAACGCCTGTTCAACGCGCAGAAAGCCGGCCATGGCGGCACGCTTGACCCGCTCGCCTCTGGCATCCTGCCGATCGCGTTCGGAGAGGCGACCAAGACCAGCCAATGGGCGATGGATGCACAGAAGGAATATGTCTTCACGATCGAATGGGGCGCTTCGACCGACACCCAGGATCGCGAGGGCGAGGTCACTGCGCGCTCTGACAAACGCCCCTTGCGCACAGATGTGGAAGCTGCGCTCGGTGCCTTTGTCGGTGAGATCGAGCAGGTGCCGCCGAGATATTCCGCCATCAAGGTGAATGGCGAGCGCGCCTATGATCTTGCGCGCGAGGGCGCGGAATTCGTGCTCGAAGGCCGCCCGGTCAGGGTGCATTCCGCCGAGGTGACAGCAATGGCGGGTGCTGATCATACGGAGATCCATATCGTCTCCGGCAAGGGCTTCTATGTCCGCGCGCTGGCCCGCGATCTGGCTTTCGATCTCGGCTGCGAGGGGCATATTTCGGCGCTGCGGCGCACGCGGGTTGGCCAGTTCACCCTGGAAAACGCACTGACGCCCGACCAGCTTGAAGCGCTGGAGACACCGCAGGCGCGCGCGCAGGTGCTGATGCCATTGCAAACCGCGATGGACGATGTTCCTCCGGTCGATCTGGCACCAGGCGATGGCGCAATCGTGCGGCAGGGCCAGCCGGTGAAACTGCTGCCGTATGCGGTCGAGACCTGGCGCGCCGATGCGCGCTCAAGGCGCGAAGACCGCATCGCCGTGGCGCTGGATGATGGACAGGCGATTGCGCTGGGCGAAGTGCGTGCAGGGCAATTCAAGCCGACGCGGGTGTTTCAGGTCTGATCAGCGCCAGGGCACGATGCCAAAAAGGCCAAAATAGTCGCGATAATATTCGGTCATCCCATCGCCGATCTCGATTGCATAGAAAGCGCCCCAGAACGTCGCCACGATCAGGGCGGCCAGGGCTGCTCCTGTGACCGGCACCGCAGCCAGCAAAAGGCGTGGCGCGCCCGGCCAGCCAAAGCGAAGACCGGCGGCGAGATGCACGAACACTGCAAGCACCGCACAGAAATAGTAGACTGCGAAACCATATCGTATCGGATTGAAATGCAATGAACCGGCTGGCCACTGGAAGTCCGTTTCGAGGCCATAGACATGGCGTGTGAAAAGGGCTGCACCTGTATGCAGGACCATGAAAACCATCAGGTAGATCCCGCTGATCACTTGTGCGCGCGCCCATTTCAGTCGGCGCTTGGCGCGCAAACGCTTCCAACCGGTCACGATTTGCACCATAATGGCAAGAATGAGTAGGGTCTCACCCAAGGGGTGACGATAAGGCCCCTGCACGGCTCGCAGAGCAGCTGTGTGCACCTCCGGCCCGCCTAGGGCAAAAAGATGAGTTCCCAGATGCACAAGGATGAACGTTCCGAGAATAACAGCAGTGAACCGATGGACAAGTTTGCTTCGCATGATGTGCTCCCTCAGTTAATCCGGATAATAAATATCCGAATTTATGGGGAGTCAACAGCTTGCAGATAAGCGCCGGTGTGGAATGGGCAGCACATGCCTGCGCGCTGCTCGCTGCCTTGCCCGAAAACAGGGTGCTGCCAGCCGATGCGATCGCGGCATTTCACGAAGTTCCCCCTGCCTATATGGCAAAACAGCTACAGGCCCTCAGCCGGGCCGGGATCACCCTGACACGGCGGGGCGCTGCCGGCGGATACAGGTTGAAACACGCTCCGGTCGCCATCAGCCTGCTCGACATTCATGAGGCTGTGGAGGGACGCCAACCCGCATTCCGCTGTCAGGAAATCCGACAGAATGGTCCGTGCGCAAATCCGGCGGAAGCATGTCGCACTCCCTGCGCTATCGCAGCGGCATTCCTTGCAGCGGAAACCGCGTTTCGACAGTCACTGAAGCAAGTCAGCCTGGCCGATATACTGATTGGAGTCATCGGCAATTATCGGCATGAAGACCGCGACAAGCTGGCAGCATGGATCGATGAGCGTGCACTTCCAGCGAGACGCTGATCTGTCTTGTCTGATAGATTTGTCGAAAACGTCAGGAAGTCGAAAGGGAAACCCGCCATGACCCATCGCGCACCCCTCGCTGAACTGGAGACCCATTCGGTCACCAATCAGGCCACGCCATTTGAAGATGTGAACCTGTTCGACAGTGACGCGGCGCTGAGCGGCGCTGTCACAGCTTTTGGCGGGCAGGCCCATGCCGGGCACCTGTCGGCTTTCGGTGCATCCTGCGGCTCGGGCGAGGTCGCGGAATGGTCGCGTCAGGCCAATGCCAGCCCGCCGCAACTGAAGAGCTTTGACCGCTACGGACGCCGGCTCGACGAGGTCGAGTTCCATCCCGCCTATCATCGCCTGATGTCCCTGGGCCTTGATGGCGGCATTTCCGGCGCGCCATGGACGCAGGGCGACGGCCATGTCCTGCATGGCGCAATGATGATGCTGATGAGCCAGGCCGATCCGGGCGTTACCTGCCCGATGTCGATGACCTATGCCTGCATGGCGCCGCTCGCTGCCAACCCTGATGTGGGCGCAGGCTGGACCGAAAAAATCACCGCCGCGCGCTATGATCAGCGCTTCATTCCGATGCAGGAAAAGACCGGCGTGACCATAGGCATGGCGATGACGGAAAAGCAGGGCGGTTCGGATGTGCGCGCCAACACCACAAGGGCCGAACCCGATGGCGCGGGCAACTATATTCTGACCGGCCACAAATGGTTCTGCTCTGCGCCAATGTCGGATGCGTTCCTGACGCTGGCCTATGCCGAGGGCGGGATGAGCTGTTTCCTCGTGCCGCGCTGGTGCCCGGACGGGACACGAAACGCCATCCATATCATGCGGCTGAAGGACAAGATGGGCGACAAGTCGAACGCGTCTTCGGAAATCGAATATCATGGCGCTTTTGCCTGGCGGCTTGGCGAGGAGGGCCGCGGGGTTCGCACCATTATCGATATGGTTCAGCACACGCGTTATGACTGCACTTTAGGCTCGGCAGGCGGGATGCGCTCGGCACTGGCCAATGCGCTGTGGCACACCTCGCAGCGGCGCGCCTTCCAGAAGACACTGGCCGACCAACCGGCAATGAAGGCCGTGCTCGCCGATCTGGTGATCGAGAGCGAGGCCGCCACAGCTCTGGCCCTGCGTATCGGTGCCAGTCTCGACCGCGCCGGGCAGGATCGCGAAGAGGCCGCATTCGCGCGCCTTGCCACGCCGCTGGCGAAATACTGGATCTGCAAGCGCCAGCCGGGGATGGTTTATGAGGCGCTCGAATGTCATGGCGGGGCCGGCTATGTCGAGGAAGGCCCGATGGCGAAACTGTTCCGCCAGTCACCGCTGAATGCGATCTGGGAGGGCTCGGGCAATGTCATCGCGCTGGATATCCTGCGCGCGGTATCGCGTGAGCCAGAAAGCCTTGACGCGGTGGAGGTCGAACTTGAAGACATGACTGGCCGCAACCGGCTTTATGATGCGCATCTCAACCGGCTGAGCGCGTTCATTCCGCCCGGAGCCCTGCATGAAGGCAACGCACGCGCCTTTGCCGGACAGGTTGCCCGCGCTCTGCAGGCCGCAGCGCTGGCCGCTTGTGCACCCGATTTCGTGTTCGATGCGTATTGCAAACAGCGCCTCGACCCAGCCCGCGACGGCCTTCTCTATGGCGATGTCGCGCCAGGTGTTGACCCAGATGCACTGATCGCACGGGCGATGCCGCAGGTGTAAATTGACTGCAAATCGCACGATAACAAGCGTGAAATTTATCCCCTGAGAGGCGAGTATTTGAATCGTCTTGTATTCGTGGGTGACAGATATGACTGTGACAAAAACTACACACTTTGAATCTGTTTTGAAAGACGCCTTGCCTGATCACGCCCTCAAGAAGATATTTTATTTCATTAAAAAAGACAGCCACAAGGTGCCGGTCCATGTTCTCCAGACGACAGAATGTCCGCTTCGCCGCCGTCAGCGCGCTCGCGCTCGCAATCGGTTTTGGCAATGGCGCTATCGCCCAAGACGCAGCGTCGGATGAAGAAGAGGCGCTCCGACAGGCGAATATTGTCGTCACCGGCACGCGGTCCACCGATCGCACGGCGCTGGAAACAGCCGTTCCGGTCGATGTGTTCCCGGTCGCAGAACTTGAAAGCACAGGCCGGGTTGAACTGAACCAGATCCTGTCAACGACAGTGCCGAGTTTCAACTTCAACCAGACCGCCATCAATGACGGCACCGATATCGTCCGTCCCGCCACACTGCGCGGCCTGTCGCCGGACCAGACCCTTGTTCTGGTCAATTCCAAGCGCCGGCATGCCTCGGCACTGGTGAACATCAATGGTTCTGTCGGTCGCGGCTCTGCAGCGGTTGACCTCAACTCGATTCCGACCGCAGCGATTGGCAGTGTGCAGGTGCTGCGCGATGGCGCGGCTGCGCAATATGGCTCGGATGCGATTGCCGGTGTGATCAACGTGCTGCTCAAGGAGGAGCGCTCCGGCGGGCAGGTGAATATTCGCTATGGCGCGCATGTCACCGAACCGGAAGGGCTTGATCGTTCCGATGTTGACGGCGAAACCGTGACGATTGGCGGCTGGGTTGGCCTGCCTCTGACCGAAGCCGGCTTTGTCACCCTCGCGGCAGAATATTCCGACCGCAACGCCACCAACCGCGCCGGTCTCGATCCACGCAGCCAGTTCATTACGCCGACACCGGGCGTGCTTGACCCGCGCGAGACGACGTTCAACCGGCTCAATCACCGCTTCGGCAATGGAGAGGCGGAGAATATCAGCCTGTTCGCGAATGCCGGCCTCGATATCAATGCTGGCTGGGAGCTTTACGGTCATGCCGGTTTCCAGTCGCGGGAAGCCGATTCAGCCGGATTTTTCCGCCGCTCCAGCGATTCAGCCACCCCGCCGCTCGGCACACGCTCAACACCTCGTAACCTGACGGAGATCTTCCCGGAAGGCTTCCTTCCGCTGATCAATGGCGATGTGACCGATTTCAGCCTGAGTGGCGGCGCACGCGGCGAAATTGCCGGCTGGAACAGTGATTTCAGCGCGACCTTCGGTTCGAATGAGCTTGAATACACGATCACCAACACGCTCAACGCTTCGCTGGGCCCGACAAGCCCGACAAGCTTTGATGCGGGCAGCCTGACCTTCGAACAGCTGACCCTGAATGCCGATTTCACCCGCAGCTTCGAAAATCTGCTGCCGGGCACAACCACGCTGTCATTTGGCGCTGAGTATCGCGATGAAACCTATGATATCGAAGCCGGCGAGCCAAATTCCTTTATCAATGGCGGTTTTCGCGGCACCCCTGGCGTCAACTTCATGCCTGAAATCGGCGTGAATGTGCCGGTGGGTTTCGACATCAATGACCCGTCGACCTTCCCCGATCCGTTCGATCCGACCTATGGCGTCGGCTTCGCTGGCGGATCGCAGGTTTTCGCCGGCTTCACGCCGCAATCTGCAATCGATGAAAGCCGCGACTCTTTCGGTATCTATGCAGATGTCGAGTGGGAGCCGACCGAAAAGATCCTGCTGTCGGGTGCGGTGCGGTATGAGGATTATTCCGATTTTGGCGACACGACCAATTTCAAGGTCGCTGGCCGGTATGACTTTACCGACATGGTCGCAGTGCGCGGCGCTGTGTCGACCGGCTTCCGCGCGCCGAGCCTGCAGCAGCAGTTCTTTACAGCAACCTCAACGAATTTCATCGATGGTGTGCCGTTCGAGATTGGCACATTCCCGGCAACATCGCCGGCCGCAATTGCGCTCGGTGGCGGACAGCTCGATGCTGAAGACTCGGTCAGCTATTCGGCTGGCCTGGTGCTGACCCCGACGCCGGACTGGTTCGTCACCATCGACGCCTACCGGATCGATATCGAAGATCAGATCTTCCTTTCGGAAAACCTTGGCGGTGATGCCGTCAATGCCGTGCTGGCAGATGCCGGCGTGACGGGTGTGCAGCGGGTACGGTTCTTCCAGAACGGTATCGAGACCGAAACCGAAGGCCTTGATGTCGTGACCAAATACGGGCTCGACTTCGGAACGCTCGGTTCGGTCGATCTGTCGGCTGCCTTCAACTATACCGATGTCGAGGTTACGGAAGTCCCGGAAAATCAGGTCATTCCGGGACTCGCCCTGTTCAGCCGCGACAACCGGCTGACGCTCGAAGAAAGCGCGCCGGAAACCAAGCTAATCTTTGCAGCTGACTGGAATTACAAGGTCGCCGACATCGGCCTTCGCGCCACGCGCTTTGGTGATGTCGTCGACCCGTCGAACAATCCCGACAATGACTTCACGCTCAACGCAAAATGGATCCTTGACGCGTCGGTGGATGTGGCGGTCACCGACCGGATCAATATCGGGATTGGTGCCGACAATCTCCTGGATGAGTTTCCGACGCGCACCCCGAGTGGACAGGATTTCAACGGCATTTTCCCGTTTTCTGCCCGCAGCCCGTTCGGCTTCTCCGGTCGCTTCCTGTATGGACGTGCCAGCTATCGCTGGTAGGCGCGCAGGTTTCATTCTGTAAAAGTGGCGGGCCTGCAAGCAGGCTCGCCTTTTTGCATGGAACACCTGCCTTTCCTTGCGCGGCAAAAGATGCCATAGGCTTGCGTTGCGTCGGACGCGCCACCCTTAGCCCGTGCTGGACGACATCCCGGACGGAGCCGAAAGTCGCCGCCCCGCGCAAATCACCCGGCCACTGGCCTTGTTCAATCCGACGCCGCAAAAGCGGCGAAACAGAAAGACTTTATCCGATGTCGATTTCACCGGAACGCAAAAGCGAACTGATCGAGAAATTTGCCCGCGAAGAGGGCGATACAGGCAGCCCCGAAGTGCAGGTGGCCATTCTCACCGAACGGATCACCAATCTGACCGATCACTTCAAGACCAATGCGAAAGACAATCATTCGCGTCGGGGCCTCCTGAAAATGGTGGCGACGCGCCGCAAGCTGCTTGATTATGTCAAGCGCAAGGATGAGGGCCGATACCAGACCCTGATCAATGTACTGGGCATCCGCCGCTAGCGGACCCGGTCCAGGACCCGCCGCGCCATGGGGGCCGGCGGGTTTTTTTGTATGTCAATGAAAGACGAAACGAATGTTCGACAAACACACAGTGTCGCTGGAATGGGCCGGCCGCACGCTTACGATTGAAACCGGTCGCATGGCCCGACAAGCCGATGGTGCCGTGCTGGTCACTTATGGTGACACAACCGTCCTGGCCACCGCGGTTTTCCGCAAACAGGCCGTGCCGGGCCAGGATTTTTTCCCGCTGACGGTCAATTACCAGGAACGCTATTACGCATCGGGCCGGATCCCCGGCGGCTTTTTCAAGCGCGAAGGTCGCCCGACGGAAAAGGAAACGCTGACTTCGCGCCTGATCGACCGTCCGATCCGCCCGCTTTTCGTCAATGGCTTCAAGAACGAAGTACAGGTTGTCCTGACCGCGATTTCCTATGATCTGGAAAACGACCCGGATATTCTCGGAATGATTGGTGCCTCTGCCGCGCTTGTGCTGTCGGGCGCGCCTTTCCTCGGGCCGATCGGCGCGGCGCGCGTCGGCTACAAGGACGGCGAATATGTCATCAACCCGCTGGTCGACGATCTGGCCGACTCCGATCTTGATCTTGTGGTCGCCGGCACTGCCGATGCCGTGATGATGGTCGAATCAGAAGCCAATGAGCTGTCTGAAGAGATCATGCTTGGCGCCGTGATCGCTGGACATGACGCGATGCAGCCGGTGATCGAGGCGATTATCGATCTCGCAGAAAAAGCCGCCAAGGCACCGTTCGAGTTCGAGGGCGAGGATCTCTCCGCAGAGCTGAAAAGCATTCAGGATCTTGTTGGCGCTGATATCGAGAAAGCCTATCAGATCACCGACAAGCTTCAGCGTCAGGATGCCCTGGCAGCGGCGCGCGAGGCAGCCGCCGACAAACTGGTTGCCAGTGACGACAATCCCGAGGGCCTCGACAAGCAGGTTTTCAAGTCCGCCTTCAAGGAAGCAGAGGCCAGCACGGTGCGTGGCGCGATCCTGAAGACAGGCAAGCGGATTGACGGGCGCGGCCTTTCCGATGTTCGCCCGATCCTGGCTGAAGCCGGCATCCTGCCGCGCGCTCATGGTTCCGCCCTGTTTACGCGCGGTGAAACCCAGGCGCTTTGCATTGCCACGCTCGGCACCAGCGATGATGAGCAGTTCATCGACGGTCTCGGCGGCACGTCGAAGTCGAAATTCATGCTGCACTATAATTTCCCGCCCTATTCGGTCGGCGAAACCGGACGCATGGGCGGCACCAACCGGCGCGAAATCGGCCATGGCAAACTGGCCTGGCGGGCGCTGCACGCGGTCCTGCCCAAAGGTGAGGATTTCCCCTACACGCTGCGGCTGGTGTCGGAGATCACCGAGTCCAACGGCTCCTCGTCCATGGCGACAGTGTGCGGGTGTTCATTGGCGATGATGGATGCCGGCGTGCCGCTCGCGCGACCGGTATCGGGCATTGCGATGGGCCTGATCAAGGAACCCGGCGGCATTGCGGTCCTGTCCGACATTCTTGGCGACGAAGACCATCTCGGCGACATGGACTTCAAGGTGGCGGGCACCGAGAAAGGTGTCACCTCGCTGCAGATGGACATCAAGATTGCCGGTATCACAAGGGAAATCATGAAGACGGCGCTTGAGCAGGCTCAGGGTGGCCGGATGCACATCCTCGGCGAGATGGCCAAGGCCCTCGACACCAGCCGGCAAGCGCTTTCCGAGCACGCGCCACAAATGGAAATGATCAAGGTGCCGGTCGACAAGATCCGGGAAGTGATCGGCTCCGGCGGCAAGACCATCCGCGAGATTGTCGATACGACCGGCGCCAAGGTCAGCATCGAGGATGACGGATCCGTGCAGATTTCCGCGCTCGACCGGAAATCCATTGATGCTGCGATCAGACGCATTCGCGAACTGACGGCTGAGCCGGAAGTCGGCGAGATTTATGAAGGCACGGTTGTGTCGGTCAAGGATTTCGGCGCGTTCGTGAATTTCTTCGGGCCGCGCGATGGTCTCGTTCATGTCTCGCAGATCTCCGGGGAGCGGGTCAAGCATCCCTCAGATGTCGTCAAGCAGGGCGACAAGGTGTTTGTGAAGCTGGTTGGCTTTGACGAGCGCGGCAAGGTGCGCCTCGCGATGAAGAATGTGAACCAGGACACCGGCGCAGAGATCGAAGGCGGCGAGACTTCTAACGAATAGTCTCCCCGGCGATCGCAAGACATCCGGTTAGAGAAGAGGCCACCATCCGGTGGCCTTTTTTTGTGTTTTCAATGGCTTCTGGAAGCTGCCACTGAACCCTGCTATTGCTCGATTTTCATCAATATCGATCCGTATCCGGACTTTTTTCCACCCGAAAAAGTGCGTCGTCACTATTGACACAAAACTGTCATATATGTCTGTCTGGCGTTATGTTACATTTTTATGACAGAACTTGGTCGATATCGGTGCTGGCTTTTGCGGCGCTGGCGACCCCCCTGCTGACCCCTGCAAATGCGGGAACGAATGAAGCGGCCGGATGCCAGCTGGCCGATGGCTATGCGCTCAGCCTGGTCGATTTCGTCGAGGAGGCGGATGCCTGCCTCACCCGCACCCAACCTGAACGGTTGCGCCAGCTTGAAGCGGACCTTTTCACCCTGACAGAGCGCCTTCGGGCCAAGAACGGACTTGATGCGCACGGCACGCGCGAAAGCCTGAACAGGGCCGCACGGGCACATGCGCTGGATATGGCAACACGCGGCTTTGCCGGCCATCAGGATCTGGAAGGCCGCGGACACGTCGAACGGCTGCGCGCGCTTGACCGAAAACTGATATTCGGTGCGACGGGTGCCAATATCGTGGTGGTCGATGCAAAAGCAGGCGGCGACGAGATCTACAATGCGCTGATCGCGGACGAGGTGAACAAGGAAAACCTTGTGCGCGGTGCGTTCAGCCACATGGGGCTTGGTCTCGCCCAATCGGGTGACAAACTCTATGTCGTGCAGCTGTTTACCCGGCTTGAGGGAGAGCTGCGTGATAACCTGCCGCTGACCCTTTCGGCTGTTGCGGAAGTTGAGACGCAGTTTTCTGACCCATTGCTCTATCAGGACGGATGGACGCTGCAAGCTGGCGACGGAACCCGGATCGCGCGCGGTCTTGCCCCTCGCCTGCAATCGGGCCAGCTGCAAGACGGCACAGCCTATCTCGGAATCGTCGCCCGCATCGGGGCTGACACATATATGCTGAAAGGGCCGGCCGTTTCCGCAAACTGAAGACGCCCAGTTCGCTAGCAGCCACTGACAAGTGCCCGGCCCTTTCAACGGGCCGGGCATTTTCGATGTCCCGGCGTTATCCTGTCAGCCCCTCGGATGCGCACCGCGATGCACGGCGCGCAACTGGCTCGCATCAACTGCTGTATAAACCTGGGTGCTGGACAGGCTGGCATGGCCGAGCAGGGTCTGGATGGCGCGCAGGTCGGCACCATTGGCAAGCAGATGGGAGGCAAAAGCGTGTCGCAAGGCGTGCGGTGTTGCTGTATCCGGCAGGCCAAGCGCACCGCGCAGCTCCTGCATCCGAAGCTGAACGATCCGGGGCGACAACACGCCGCCTTTCTCGCCCCGGAAAAGAGCGTCCTGTCGGGTCAGGTTAAACGGCACCCGCTCCGCATATTCGTTGATCAGGTCACGCACCTGGCGAAGTAACGGCACCAGACGGACCTTGTTACCTTTACCTTTTACACGCAGGATTTCCCTTGCGGGAACATCCGCGAGCGTCAGCGCCAGCGCTTCGTAAATCCGCAGGCCCGCACCATAAAGCAGCGCCAGTATCGCGGCATCGCGCGCACCGACCCAGTCCGGCTTGTCGGGCATGGCGGCCTGTTCGATCAGTTCGCGTGCGGCAGGAACGCTGACCGGGCGGGGCAATTGTCGCGGCCTGCGGACGCTCTCCAGAAAGGCGATACTCGGATTGGGATGGCCCCGCTCGCGATCCAGCCAGGCAAAGAAAGTGCGGATCGCCGACAATGCACGCGCGACCGAAGCATCGGCAAGACCGTCACGCCGACGGGTGGCGAGATAGGCGCGAATGTCCCTCGCTCCGAGTGTTTCAAGCGCCGCTGCATCAGGCGGGCCGCCCAGATGCGGAGTGAGAAATCCGAAAAATCCCGCAAGGTCGGACCGATACGCCTCGACGGTTGCGCGAGAGAGACGGCGCTCATCGGACAGATGAATGAGAAAATCAGCAAGAAGCTCCATGCGCGCCAGACTGGCGAATAGAACTTAACAGGCCGCTGCGAAAACGTCTGTCAGGCCGCACAGACCCTGTTTTTGATGGGACACAAGACAGCCAAACGTCACGGGCTCGCTGCGAGACCTGCACGCTTCCGGCCCTCATCCTGAGGAGCGGCCTTCTGGCCGCGTCTCGAAGGATGGTTGTGAGGTGCGAAAGCACGCCGCAGAAACACCCGCATATTGCCTTTGCACGGATGATGCGGCAGCAATGGCATATGGCAGACACGCAATCACTCCCTGAAACAGAACTCTCGGCGCAAATGCTCCAGATGGGCGCACACGCGCGCCGAGCATCACAGATCCTCGCGCTTGGCGAGGCTGAAGACCGCACGCGCGGACTTGAAGCCATGGCGCTTGGCATTGAGGACGCTCGCGAGCTTATCCTCACCGAGAATGCGAGGGATCTTGAGCTGGGGCGCGAAAAGGGGCTTGAAGCGGCCCTCATGGACCGGCTTGCGCTTGATGCAGGCCGGATCGATTCGATGGTGTCCGGGTTGAAAGCGGTTGCGCAGCTGCCTGACCCGGTTGGCCGCGAACTGGCCCGCTGGACCCGGCCGAATGGTCTCGACATTGCCCGCATCGCCGGTCCGCTTGGTGTGATCGGCATCATTTATGAAAGCCGCCCGAATGTGACCGCTGATGCGGCCGCGCTCTGCCTGCGGTCCGCCAATGCCGCGATCCTGCGCTGTGGTTCGGAAAGCCTGAACAGTTCGATCGCCATTGCCAATGCAATGCGCGCTGCACTTGCCGATGAAAACCTGCCGGAAGATGCCGTGCAGCTGGTGCAAACGCGCAACCGGGCAGCGGTTGGTCACATGCTGGCCGGGCTTGGCGCACAGATGGACGTGGTGGTCCCGCGCGGCGGCAAGGGCCTTGTGGCACGGGTGCAGAGCGAAGCGCGCATTCCCGTTATCGGCCACCTGGAAGGGCTGTGCCACATTTATGTCGATGCGGCTGCGGACCCGGCAAAAGCGGTCGAGGTGGTGGTCAACGCCAAGATGCGGCGCGTCGGAATCTGCGGCGCGCTCGAAACGCTTTTGGTTGACAAGGCTGTTGCCGGTGAGCTGTTGCCGCAGATTTGCAATGGCCTGACCGCCGCCGGCTGTGATCTGCGCGGCGATGAAGCGGCCCGCGCGCTTGTCCTCGAAATGGAGCCGGCGAGCGAGGAGGACTGGCGCACGGAATATCTCGCGCCCGTGCTTTCCGTTCGGGTCGTGGATGGCCTGAATGGCGCGCTGGAGCACATCCGCACCTATTCGTCCGGCCATACCGATGCGATCATCACCGAGGATCAGGCGGCGGCGGACCGCTTCACCCGCGAAGTCGACAGCGCCATTGTCATGGTCAATGCCTCAACGCAATTTGCTGATGGCGGCGAGTTTGGTATGGGCGCGGAAATCGGTATTGCCACCGGTCGCATCCATGCGCGTGGGCCGGTTGGTGCCGAGCAGCTGACCATTTTCAAATATGTCGTGCGTGGAACAGGGCAGGTCCGGCCCTGAGCGCGCCGCGCCGTTTTCCTCACGGCCGACTGTTGCCCGGTCCGCATGATGGTTTGCGGATTGGCCTGTTCGGCGGCAGCTTCAATCCTGCCCATGACGGCCATCGCCATGTCGCAGAAACCGCGCTGAAACGCCTGCAACTGGACTGGGTCTGGTGGGTCGTCGCGCGCGGCAACCCGCTGAAGAACCGGCACGGCGCATTCGATGCGCGGCTTCAGTCTGCGCGCCGGATGGCCGATCATCCGCGCATGCGCGTCAGCGATATCGAGACCCGCCTTGAGGTCAATTATACACTTGACCTGCTCAGCCAGTTGACGGCGCGTGCACCGAATGCGCGCTTTGTCTGGATCATGGGTGCGGACAATCTTGCCGGTTTTCACCGCTGGGGCGGCTGGCGCGACATTGCGGCGAGCCTGCCGATCTGCGTCATCGCCCGGCCGAATGCTGGCGCGCGTGCGCGGCTGTCGAAATTTGCGCGCAGTTATACCGGCCAGCGCTGGCCGCAGCAGGATGCAATCGCCCTGCCTCTGGCACCTGCACCGGCCTGGACATTCATCACGGCCCCCTGGCAGCCCGTGTCTTCGACCGCCTTGCGACGGCGCGCCCGCCGCCGAAATCCGTTTCGTCAGAAACCAGCCACACCGGGACTGGAGCCGACGACCGGCTCGTGATACTACTTGTGTGTGTCAACTGAAGAGGTGTTTGCCCTGACTGCTCAGCTAAAGCGTGATTCAGACGGCTCCATGACCGTGAATCCCAGCCCGGAAGCTATCGCGGAGGCGGTGCTCCATTCGCTTGAATTCGACAAGGCAGAAGACCTGCTTGTCGTTGATCTGGCCGACAAATCGACCCTTGCAGACCAGATGATCATCGCGTCGGGTCGATCGGCCCGGCATGTCTCTGCGCTGGCCGATCATGTCGTCCGCTCAATCCGGGAAATTGGCGGCAAACGGACCCGCGTCGAGGGACTGCCGAATGCAGACTGGGTGGTGATCGATACAGGAGACCTGATCGTCCATTTGTTCCGACCGGAAGTGCGAGAATTCTACAATCTGGAACGGATCTGGGGCAGCAGTCCCGAAGCGGTTCGCGAACATCGCTGATCCGGCCAGACCTTGAACATGCATCTCATCGCCATTGGCGGGCTGAAAACCGGCCCCGAACGCGAACTCGTCGATGATTATCTCGGACGCCTCAACCGGGTCGGGCGCACGATCGGACTGCGAAGCGCGCGTGAAGTCGAATGCGCCTCCGGCGGCGGGCGTGAAACTGAAGCCCACAGGCTGGTCGAGCGCTGCCCGGCAGGCGCACAGATTGTCCTGCTTGACGAAGCTGGCAAGGCCATGGCGTCAGCCGAGTTTGCCTGCTGGATCGGCCAATTGCGCGATGATGGCTGCCGCGATCTGTGCTTCCTGATTGGCGGCGCAGACGGCCACGGCCCCGCCGCACGCAGCGCAGCCCAACAGAGCCTTGCGCTCGGCCGCCCGACCTGGCCGCACAGGCTCGTGCGGGTGATGCTGGCTGAACAGCTCTATCGCGCGGCAAGCATTCTGGCCGGACAGCCTTATCACAAGGCCTGACGGTTCATCTCGGATATGCTGATCGCGCTCAAATCGCATGCTTGCGCCAAGCCGGCAGGCGCGCTAGCCCATCACGATTGCAACGAAAGCCGGGCATTTCGCACATGAAAGACTTTCTGAAGGTCTACTGGCCGCTGGTGTTGCTTGCTCTGGCAGGCCTGATCCTTGCGCTCCGATTTGTCGAGCCTGCACCGCCTGACAGTATTCGTCTGGCCACCGGCAGCCCTGGCGGGGCCTATCATGCCTATGGTGAACGCTACAGACAATTGCTTGGCGAACAGGGCGTCGAGGTCGAGCTGGTCAACAGTCAGGGCTCGGTCGACAATCTGCGAATGCTTCAGGACGGCGACGTGGACGCCGCCTTGCTGCAGGGCGGGATTGCCCAATCAACGGATTCAGATTGGCTGCATACGCTTGGCGGTCTGTTTTATGAGCCGTTCTGGGTATTCGTCCGTGCTGACACGATTGCTGAGAACTTTGGCGATATCGCCCCGGCAAGGCTCGCTATCGGGCCAGAAGGGTCCGGCACGCGTGCACTCGCGATCCAGATCCGCAGCGAATATGCTGGCCCGGATATCGGAACGGGGTTCAGCACTCTGGGCGGTGCGCAAGCCGCCAGCGCCCTGATTGACGGGGATCTTGATGCGGCCGCTTTCAGTGCAGGTATCACCGCGTCTTATGTTGAAACGCTGCTCAAGGCACCGGGAATACGGGTCATGGCTTTCCCGCGCGCACCCGGCATCGCCCGGCGTCAGCCTGCGCTCGCTGATATCACGTTGCTGCGCGGCGTCGTCGATATCGGCAAAGACTTGCCGCCGGAAGACATACCGATGATCGCAGCTGTTGCCCAGCTCGGCATCTCCAACGACCTTCACCCGGCCATTCAGGCGATCCTGCTTGAGGCCGCCGACAGGATTCATTCGCGCCCGACATTGCTGGCGGCGGCTGACAGTTTTCCCAGTGCGTCAATGACTGATCTGGAAATCTCGAAGGAAGCGCTGCGCTATTATCGTAACGGCCCTTCGACGCTTCGGCGCTGGTTCCCCTTCGGTGTGGCCAATTTTCTTGAACGCGCCTGGGTCCTGCTGATCCCGCTTCTGACGCTCCTGATCCCGCTGGTCCGCGCGGCACCCCCACTTTATCGCTGGCGCGTTCGCCGAAAAATCTATGTCTGGTATCGCGACCTGCGTGAGCTTGAGGCACGCGGACGCAGCGCCAAGACGCTGGCAGAACGTGACCTGACCCGCCAGCATCTTGCGCAATTGCAAGAGGAGATCGGTCGGCTCGACGTGCCGCTCAGCTATAATGATGATCTCTACCGGCTGCGCAACCATGTGGCATTCGTCAATCACCTGCTCGGCAATCTCGACCCGAAACATCGCGTTGACCCGATGGTCTGAGGGGTTGGGTTCGCCGTTCAACGGCGGCTGAGAAACGGATAGAGGCCCGTTTCAAAAAAAATCCGAGGCATCCGCGTGTTCCGGGCTTTTCCAGGGACCTGCGTGTTTCCAGCCCGAACGCAACAGGCCCCGGATCAAGTCCGGGGTGGTCGGGACGCGGAGCATAGCCAATCGGGCGCGGTTTTCAGCCGCCTGTTAGAGCAGTTTCCGACCAAATTGCACCACTTGGCCGCTTGAATTTTTCGTCAGGG
>CAYUEM010000048.1:0-16459 GCA_964442925.1 uncultured Hyphomonadaceae bacterium | reverse complement strand
TTCCCGCCTGCGCGCGCGTTAACCCTTTTTGGAAGTCAACCGAACCGGCAATGAGGTGAAAGTGATGCGCAGGATCTGGATGGGGAGCGCGCTCGCCGCGCTGATGCTTGCAACCGCCTGCGACGCGGTGAAAATCCCCGGCGTCGATCGCGACGACCCGAATGTGGAGCCACCGCCCGCCGGCGAAAACACCGCGCCTGACGAAACCGAAACGATCGCCGCGCCAGCACCTTCGCCGCAGCCGGCACCTGCACCGGTGACCGATGAGGAGCCAACCGGAAATGGCGAAGATGCCCCACTGCCTGAGGGCCCGGCTGATGGCGACGCGGCAGGCGATCTTGCAGACACGGCCGGCCCCGACGCCTCGCCGCTCGCCTCGCTCACCTCCCTGGCCGAGATCAATGCCCAGTCTTGCGGGCTTCCCGACACCGCAGAGCCGACCCTGACCGTGGCGCAACTGACCGGCGCAGATCAAGCCGTGGAAGGTCCGCGCGCGGAGTCGGCGATTGTCGGCACCGCGGCGGTCGGCGGCATCGCTGCACGGCTGACGGCCTTTCCCGGCATCGTCAAGATGGAGCCGCGCACACTGCGCGCCGGAGGCAGCATTGCCAGCGGTCATTGTGGCGCCACACGGCTGAGCGAGCGCTGGTTCGTCACGGCGGCCCATTGCGTCGATGATGGCTATGACGAGATCCGTTTCGTCACCGGTGTCGAAAATATTCGCGATGAGGACAATGCGAAAATCGTCAAGGCGGAGTTGTCGGTCTGCCATGGGGCCTATGATGGTCAACGCTCGACATTCGCCAATGATATCGCCCTGTTGCGCCTGTCACAGGAAGATGCTGACCTGCTGACAAGCGTGCCGGTCGCCAATATCGGTATCACTGAGAAGGCGCTGACCCCGGTCAATTATCCGACAGCGGAAATGGCCGGCTGGGGTCTGACCGGCTTTACCGAAAGCCTGTCCCCGGTACTGTTGTCTGCGCCGCTCAATCTGGTTTCAGCCGGTCCCGCGCAAATCGTCATTTCCAGCCGGGGCGGCTCCGGTCCTTGCGTCGGCGACAGTGGCGGTCCTCTTTATGTCACCGAAGCTGACGGTCGCAAGGTCGTTGTCGGTGTTTTGTCGGTTGTCGAACAAAACAGCGAGGGCGCGTTCTGCACGGGCGATTACCGTGGGCGCTACACCAATCTTCAGGGTTTCGGCGGCTGGATGGACACTGTCATAAGCGCCTGTGACTCGAATGAAGACCTCTGCCGATAGACGGACGGAAGCACCAGACATGACTTATCGCACGCTTGATCCAGACAGGATTGTCAGAACCCTGGAGCGTCTCAATGTGCGGATAGAAGAGAGGTTTCCCGGTCGGGGAATCGTTGCGGTCTGTGCGGAACTCGTCGAGATTGCGCGCAGCGATGCGAGCCGCAGTCGCCAGCTGGCGCGCCCATCCTATGGCATTCGCCTCGGTGTCGCACTGATCATACTGACCGCCGCCGGGCTTCTGGGTCTTGCCGTGACGGGATATTTCCGCGCGCCGGATGTCGATGTCGAAGCCTTTCATGTGTTTCAGGGAATCGAGGCCCTGCTGAACATCACCCTCCTGACCGGTGCCGGCGTCTGGTTCCTGCTCAATCTCGAAGCAAGGATCAAGCGCGCGCGCATCCTGTCGGACCTGCACGAATTGCGCGCGATTGCTCACGTTATCGATATGCACCAGCTGACCAAGGATCCCACCCGGATTGCCGGTATGGATGACGATGGACCAGCGACGCGTTCCTCACCCGAGCGCAAGATGACGGCGTTCGAATTGTCACGCTATCTGGATTACTGCGCGGAAATCCTCTCGCTGACCGGCAAGCTCGCTGCACTTTATATCGGCACCAGCCGCGACCCGCAGGTGATCCATGCCGTCAATGAAATTGAAGACCTGACAACCAGCCTTTCGCGCAAGATCTGGCAGAAAATCATGATATTGCGTCAACCGCCGTCACGGCTGCTCAAGGAGGCTCCGGCGACGCGTGAACCGCAGGCAAACGGACAGGAAAAAGAGGCGGAGGGCGAAGCGCGGCTCGCCTCAGGCCACGCGACAGCCAATCAGACCTGCTCGCCCTTGCACCCGTTCGCGTTGCTGGCCGGGCCGGATCTGGAATGAGGACCTTGTCTCAGCCGGAACCGGCATCCACCGCATCATTGCGGTCGAGCTGGTGCCTGCGCAGGATGACAAGGATGCTCATCGCGGCTTCAGCCACGTCAAAAAGCTCTTCCAGTTCGGGATTGTCCCGTTTTGATTTTTCATAGAATGCAACCGTCGATGCAAGATCGCTGATCAGGCTGTCAGCCGTCTTTTTCATTCCATGCCCCTTCATGAGACAGATGGCGGAGCACCGTCACGTCTGATGCCGGGCGCAGGCATCATCAGTGGATTTCGCCTCTCTGCTCGCAAGTTCCTCTACGCCTGACATTGCGCCCGCCGGAGCGCTGTCAGATCACGGGCCTGCGACAGGAGGCATGGTGCTGCCCCAATTTGTCTTCCCCATGCAACAATCTAAAGAGAACAGTCTGCTTGTCAAAAGGAAAAACGCAGCATTTCAATGATCGTTTATCGCATTATGATTGTATTTCATGGAACAATTTGCCGATTTGCTCGACAGTCTTGCGCTCACGCCTTCGCGCAACGGAAAACTCGCTTTGATGGCGGACTGCTGGCGCACGGCTGGCGACCCGGCGCGCGGCTGGACTCTGGCCACCCTGGCCGGGGCGCTCGACCTGCCCGGTATCAGGCCCGCCGCAATCCGCAAGCTGATCGCGCAGCGGATGGATCATGTCCTGTTCGAGCTGTCTTATGATTTCGTCGGTGATCTGGCTGAAACAGTCAGTCTGGTCTGGCCGGCGGGATCGGAAGTTTCATTGCCGCATCTGACACTGGACAGTGTGCTTGCAGGCTTGCGCGCGGCAGACCGCACGGACGCTTCCGATCTGCTGGCGCGCTTGCTTGACTGCATGGATGCACGCCAGCGCTGGGCGCTGCTCAAACTGGTGACGGGCGGGCTTCGGGTTGGTGTGTCACAGCGTCTGGCGCGCGTCTCGCTGGCCGAATATGGTGGCGTCGATATCAATGAGATCGAGGAAATCTGGCACGGCCTGTCACCACCCTATGAAAGCCTGTTTGCCTGGCTGGATGGCCGCGCAGAGCGCCCACGCCCGGATTTTGCCGCGCCGTTCCGCCCGGTGATGCTTGCCCATCCGCTGATCAGCCGGGCGCAGCGCCGCGACGAGGATGGGCCCGACCCCGGCGAGGTTGATCCTGAAACCTACGCAGCAGAATGGAAATATGACGGCATCCGCGTGCAACTTGTCGGTCAGGACGGTGTGCGGCGGATCTATACCCGCACCGGTGATGATATCAGCGCGAGTTTTCCCGACCTGCTCGGCGCGATGGCGTTCGAGGGCGCAATTGATGGCGAATTGCTGGTGCGCGCACCGGAAGGCGGCGCAGCCAGCTTCAACGCCCTGCAGCGAAGACTGAACCGGAAAGCCCCGGGCGCCAGCCAGATGCACGCGCGCCCTGCCTTTGTGCGTGCGTATGACCTGCTGCTCGACGGCAAGCAGGATTTGCGCGCCCTGCCTCTGCGCGACCGGCGTGCCCGGCTGGAAACGTTCATCCACGCGCTGCCCGAGGAGCGGTTCGAGCTGTCGCCACTGGTTGCCTTCTCAAGGCTCGCCGATCTGGAAAACGCCCGCACCTCGCCACCTTCGCCGGAGATCGAAGGCGTCATGCTCAAGCGTTGGGACAGCCCGTATCTGGCCGGGCGCCCGAAGGGTCCGTGGTTCAAGTGGAAGCGCGATCCGTTTCTCGTCGATGCGGTTCTGCTCTATGCACAGCGCGGCCATGGCCGGCGTTCGGGTTTCTATTCCGATTTCACTTTCGGGGTCTGGCGCGATGATGCACCCGGCGAGTTGACACCTGTCGGCAAGGCTTATTTCGGGTTCAGCGATGACGAACTGAAGCGGCTCGACCAGTTTGTGCGCGAGAACACCACCGATCGGTTCGGCCCTGTTTGCGCGGTTACAGCCGGGCCGGACAACGGGCTGGTTCTGGAAATCGCGTTTGAGGGACTTTTGCGCAGCACGCGTCACAAATCGGGGCTGGCAATGCGGTTTCCGCGCATTCATCGCATCCGCTGGGACAAGCCCGCGGCCGAAGCCGACCGCCTCAGCGCGCTTTCCCGGCTCCTGCCCGATGCGCAATGACGCGCGCGGCTTGGATCGCACGCTCATTTGCATCTGCAAATACGATTGTGCGCCTTTACTGTGCCGCATTTGCCGCGCAGTGATCTGGCAAGCGCGGCGAATCACGGTTACGTCCGTGTCGCGCCATCCGTCAGCCGGTCCAAGGGATTTGCCGCATGCCGCCGCCAAGCCAGCCTGCAAGCTTTGGCAAACGCACCGCTCCCCCACCGCGCACGCCCGGCCAGCCAGCCGGAACACCGCGCAAGCGCCGGCCAATTCTGAAATACGGCCTGATCTGCGCGTCCGTTCTGATGATGATTGCCGGCATGGCGGGGCTTTATTACTGGCACCGGATTTTCCACGACATGCCGGACTTGCCGACGACGGCTGAGATGTGGGTGATCGGGCGTGAACCCGCGATCGAGTTCCGCACGCTCGATGGCGCATTGCTGGAGATACGCGGGCCGCGCTATGGTCGCCGGGTTGGGCTGGCGCAATTGCCCCCGCATGTGCCGCACGCCTTCATCGCAGCCGAAGACAAACGGTTTTTCGAGCATGAAGGCGCTGACACGGTGGCGATATTGCGGGCGGCATGGTCAAACTGGCGCACCGGACACACCGTATCGGGTGCCTCGACACTGACCCAGCAACTGGTCAAGAACCTCGTCCTGTCGCCGGAACAGACGCTGAAGCGCAAAGCCCAGGAAATCCGTCTCGCGCGCCGGCTGGAGCAACGCCTTTCCAAGGAAGAGATACTGGAGCTGTATCTCAACCGGGTTTATTTCGGTGCCAGCTTTTATGGCCTCGACGCCGCGAGCCGTCACTATTTCGGCAAGCCGCCTGAAGCGCTGACAGTGGGCGAGGCAGCCCTGCTGGCCTCGCTGCCGAAAGCGCCTTCCCGGCTGGCCCTCGACGAAAACATGCAGGCCGCACGCGAGCGGCAGGTCTATGTTCTCAACGAAATGGTCAGTGCGGGCTATCTCAGCCCGGTGCAGGCTGCGGCCGCGCGCGAACAGGACATTGCGCTGACAGACGGGCAATTGCCGGCGATGCAGGTTGGCTACGCGCTTGATTTTGCGACCGAACAGATCCGCGAAAGGCTTCCCGAAGCGCCGCCGGACCTCGTCGTGACACTGACGATTGAGCCCGACAAACAGGCCGCTGCCGAACGCGCCATTGCCCGGCATCTGGAGGAAAGCGGAAAGACGCTGAAAGCCAGCCAGGCCGCAGGCGTGATCATGCGTCCTGATGGCCGGATCGTGGCGATGGTCGGCGGGACCGACTATACCACCTCGCAGTTCAACCGGGTCACGCAGGCGCGCCGCCAGCCCGGCTCGGCCTTCAAGGCGGTGGTCTATGCCGCCGCCTTTGCGCGCGGCGCGAAGCCTTTTGATGTGCGCGAGGACGGGCCGCTGCAGATCGGCAAATGGCAGCCGAAAAATTATGCCGGCGGCTATCTCGGACCGGTCACATTGTCTGAAGCCTATGCCCGCTCACTGAACACGGTCGCAGCCCAACTCACGCAGGAAGTCGGCGAACCCGCAGTGATCGCGATGGCCGGCGCACTTGGCATCGAAGCGGCGTTCAAGCCCCTGCCCTCGATTGCGCTGGGCAGCCAGGAAGTCACGCTGTTCGATCTGACGCGCGCTTATGGCGCTTTCCTGAATGAGGGCGTGCGGCTTGATCCCTGGCTTGTGGCACGGGTCGAGGACACGCGCGGAACGCTGATCTATGAACGCCCGGTCGAGCCGCGACAGGTCGAGGTGCTGGAGCGCGAGGTTGCGCGCAACATGACGGCAATGATGGTGCGAACCGTCGCCAGCGGCACCGGTGAAGCGGCAAAGGTCGATGGCTGGACCGTCGCCGGCAAGACCGGCACCAGTCAGGACTGGCGCGATGCCTGGTTCATTGGCTACACGTCGGCGCTGGTGGGCGGTGTCTGGATCGGCAATGATGATGACAGTCCGATGAAAAAGGTTACCGGCGGCGGCCTGCCGGCGCAGATTTTCGCCGACATGATGCAGCAAGCGCTGGCAGAAGAACCGGCGGCCGCGCTGCCTGGCGCGGAACGCTATTTTGAACTCTCCGAAGCCGCCGAGGCGCGTATCGCTTTCTATCGCAACCTGTCGGGCGCTTTTGCGGCCGTTTCCGGCCGCGAAGTCGCCCGGCTTGGTGGCGGCGAGCTGCAATAAGGCCGGCGTGTTCAGGTCGCCGCAATCGGCCCCAACAGGTTCCTGATAAACCAGTTTACGCAGCCTGTTAAGGCTCGCTTCGCTCGCACCTCAGGCTGAGGCCGTCAGCCCTTCACCATCGGCAAACGGGTCATGTTCGGCGACGAGATGGCCGGGCGCGACCTCGATCAGTCGCGGCTGATACTGTTCCGCCTGCGGGTCGTCGATGCATTTCGACTTCAGGAAGCGCAGCGCCGCGCGGCTGTCCATCGGGCTTGGCAGGTCGCCTGAAAGCTTGATCCGCTCGCGCGACTTTTCGCTGTCGGGGTCGGCGCGCGGAACCGCCGAAATCAGCGCCTTCGTGTAGGGATGGCGGGCCTGTGCATAGATCGCTTCGCGCGAGGCCAGTTCGACCACGCGGCCAAGATACAATACCATCACCCGGTGGCTGATCTCGCGCACCACCGAAAGGTCATGGCTGATGAACATCATCGCGAGGCCGAACTCGCGCTGCAACTCGATCAGCAGGTCGACCACCTGCGCCTGCACCGACACATCGAGCGCGGACACGGCCTCGTCACAAATCACCAGTTTCGGATCGACAATCATTGCCCGGGCGATGCCGACACGCTGGTTCTGTCCACCTGAAAGCTCATGCGGATAGCGATTGATCAGCGACGGATCGAGCCCGACACGCGGGAGGATTTCACGCACCTTCTGTTCACGCTCGGCTGCGCTGAGATGGCGCGCATGCACGGTCAGTGGCTCTGCGACGGAGCGAGCTATGGTCATGCGCGGATCGAGGCTCGCCAGCGGGTCCTGAAACACGATCTGCAGGTCATCGCGCAGGTCACGCATCTCATTGCGAGAGGCCCCGGCAATGTCGCGGCCAAGCCAGGCCACGGTTCCCGATGTCGGCGGGATCAGCCGCAACACGGCGCGCGCCAGCGTTGACTTGCCACAGCCCGATTCCCCGACAATGCCGAGCGTCTCACCGGGCCGCAGATCGAAACTGACGCCATTGACAGCTTTCAGCGGTCGCGTCCGGCTGAACACGATCCCGCCGGTGCGAATGGGAAAATGCACCGCCATGTCTTCAACGCGCAACACGGGTGCGACAGTCTCGCCCGGCGCCGGGCCGAGTGTCGGGCGCCCGTTCCTGTCAGGCCGGTCGATCCGTGGCACCGCCTCCAGCAGCATCTTTGTATAGTCATGTTGCGGGCGATAAAAAATATCGCCAACCGGCCCGCGCTCGACAATCTCGCCATGGCGCATCACCACGACATCATCGCTCATACGCGCGACCACGCCCATGTCATGGGTGATCAGAATGATTGCCGTTCCAGTCTCGCGCTTGAGGTCATCCATCAGGTCGAGCACCTGCGCCTGCACGGTGACATCCAGCGCCGTGGTCGGCTCATCGGCGATCAGCAGCTGCGGATTGCACAACATCGCAATGGCGATCATCACGCGCTGACGCATTCCGCCAGACAGTTCATGCGGGAACTGGTCGAGCCGCTGGCGGGCCTCAGGGATGCGGACGTTCTCCAGCCAGTCGATGCAGCGTCTGTCAGCCGCCTCGCCTTTCAGCCCCTCATGCAGGGCCAGCACTTCGCGCATCTGCGCACCGACACTCATATGCGGGGTCAATGAAGTCAGCGGATCCTGGAAGATCATCGACATCTGCTTGCCGCGTATCGCGCGCAATTGCGCCCGCGAAGCCGTCAGCAGGTCTTCGCCATGAAACAGCATCTGCCCGCTGGCATGGCCATTGTCGGCCAGCAGCCCCATCGCGGCCAGCGCGCTCTGGCTCTTGCCGGAGCCGCTTTCGCCAACAATACCGAGGCATTGACCCGGGCGGACATCGAATGCGGTTCCGCGCACGGCATTGACAACGCCATCAGGCGTGTCGAAACTGATGGTTAGCTCGCGCACCGAAAGTATGGGATCGCTCATGACCCTATCGGGACGCAGTCGGTCGGTGTTGTCAATTGCCGTTCTGCGTAACCGCAAATCGGAGGGGCCGGAAAGGCACAATGGCGGAATTTGAATGGATCGCGCAGTATTTTCGTCCACTCATCTCAGAGCCGGGTGCGGCAAATCTTGAGGATGATGTGGCCGAGCTTGGCGGGGCCGGTTCCGGCCGGGTGATCACCACCGATGCGCTGGTTGAAGGCATCCATTTCCTTGCCAGCGACCCGCTTGACACGGTCGCGCGCAAGCTGGTCCGCGTGAATGTCTCCGACATCCTGGCCAAGGGTGCCCGCCCGCAGGAGGCCTTGCTGACACTGGGCTGGCCAAAGGGGCGCGATCCGGCTGATCTCGCAGATTTCGCCCGCGGACTGGGCCGCGACCTTGAGCATTTCGGCCTGTCATTGCTGGGCGGGGATACGGTATCGACCACCGGGCCGCTTTTTGTCTCGCTGACACTGACCGGCCAGTGTCTTGCCCGCGGGCCGGTGCGACGCAGCGGCGGCAGGCCGGGCGATGCGATTTATGTTACGGGCGCGATCGGCGCGGCGGGGCTGGGTCTGGCGGATGCCAGAATCGGTCGCGACAGCGTGTTCAGCGCCGCCTATCGCGTGCCGCAAGTCCCGCCGCTCGCCATGGCCGGCCTTGTCGCCCGTTTCGCCCGCGCCGCAATGGACATCTCTGACGGACTGCTCGGCGATGCTGCCAAACTTGCAGCGGCCTCACGCTGCCGGGCGGAGATTGCGCTCGACACGGTTCCGCTCGCCGCGCCGCTGGCCGACCTGCGGGGCAAGCTCCAGCAGGTCGCTTTCGGCGATGATTACCAGGTGCTCCTGGCGCTCGATCCGGCCCTTGCCGGACCGCTCGAAGTGGCCGCAAGCGATGCCGCAATCAGCCTGACGCGAATCGGCCAGCTTGTTGAAGGTGCAGGCCTCACCCTGACACAGGCCGGCCAGAGTGTCGCGCTGCCCGACCGTCTTGGCCACGAACATCGGTGAAAACAAAGGCTCCAGATCAACGAAAACGCGATGTTGCTTGCATGCTGAGCGGTGATTTGGCAGGCATGAACGGTTCGCAACTCAGCGGCAGCCCGAAACACGGGCATTCGGGAACACTCAGGGGAGGGCACCTAATGGGCCTATGGTATTGGTTGGCACTGGCGGCGGGCTTCGCTTCAGTGCTGTTTGGATGGCTGCAGATCAATTCGATCATGAGCGCGCCAGCCGGTGACAAGCGGATGCAGGAAATCGCGCGCGCCATTCAGGAAGGCGCAAACGCCTATCTCAGCCGGCAATATACGACGATCGCAATTGTCGGGGCGATCGTTCTGGTCATACTGGCGCTTTTGTTCCGCAACTGGCAGGTGCCACTTGGCTTCCTGCTTGGTGCCGGCCTGTCGGGGGCGGCCGGCTTTATCGGGATGATCGTGTCGGTTCGCGCCAATGTGCGCACCACGGAAGCCTCGCGCCATAGCCTTGGAGCCGGTCTTGGTATCGCGTTCAAGTCGGGCGCAATCACGGGCATGCTTGTGGTCGGCCTCGCCCTGATCGGTATCGTGCTTTATTACGGTCTCCTGGTCGGCGTTGCCGGTTATGCCCCGCAGGACCGCCATGTGGTTGACGGGCTCGTCGCACTCGGGTTCGGCGCTTCGCTGATCTCGATTTTCGCGCGTCTTGGCGGCGGTATCTTCACCAAGGGCGCCGATGTCGGCGGCGATATGGTTGGCAAGGTCGAGGCGGGTATCCCTGAGGATGATCCGCGCAATGCAGCCACGATTGCCGACAATGTCGGTGATAATGTCGGCGACTGTGCCGGCATGGCCGCCGACCTGTTCGAGACTTATGCGGTGACAATCGTCGCGACAATGGTGCTCGGCGCGATCTATTTCTCCGAGCTCGGCTATCTCACCGAGATCATGATGCTGCCGCTGGCGATCTGTGCAGTGTGCATTGTCGCCTCAATCATCGGCACCTTCTTTGTGCGGCTGGGCACCGGTTCCACCAATGTCATGGGCGCGCTTTACAAGGGCCTGCTGGCAACCGGTGTGATCTCGCTGGCACTGATTGCAGTGGTCATTCAAATGGTGCTGCCGAACGGGTTTGGCGTGCTCGACGGGGCCGGACAGGCGCTTGGCCTGCAGGTGCGCGACGGATCGGGCGCCTGGTCCTCTGTTACAGGTCTGGACCTTTACCTCTGTGCAATGACCGGACTTGCGGTGACCGGACTGATCGTCTGGATCACCGAATATTATACCGGGACCAATTACCGTCCGGTGCGTTCGGTCGCGCAGGCCTCGGTTTCCGGCCACGGCACAAATGTCATTCAGGGCCTTGCCGTGTCACTGGAATCAACCGCCCTGCCCGCTCTGACCATTATTGCCGGCATTGTGCTGACCTATAACCTTGCCGGGCTGTTCGGCATTGCCGTGGCAACGACGGCGATGTTGGCGCTGGCCGGTATCATCATCGCGCTGGATGCGTTCGGCCCGGTGACCGACAATGCCGGCGGCATCGCGGAAATGGCCGAACTGCCATCGGATGTGCGCAACACGACCGATATGCTGGACGCGGTGGGCAACACCACCAAGGCGGTCACCAAAGGCTATGCCATCGGCTCGGCCGGGCTTGGCGCGCTGGTGCTGTTTGCGGCCTATACTGAGGACCTGAAACACTTCGCGGCAATGGAGGGCGGGTTGCTGTCCGGCGTGGATGTGAATTTCTCGCTGTCCAACCCCTATGTCGTGATCGGCCTGCTGTTCGGCGGTCTCCTGCCCAACCTGTTCAGTGGCATGTCGATGATGGCAGTCGGGCGCGCGGCGCAGGCCGTGGTCGAGGAAGTGCGCCGTCAGTTCCGGGAAATGCCGGGCATCATGGAAGGCACGCAGAAGCCTGATTATGGTCGCGCGGTGGACATTCTCACCCGCGCCGCGATCCGCGAAATGATCGTGCCCTCGCTGCTGCCAGTGCTGTCTCCGATCGTGCTGTTCCTGATTGTCTGGTGGATCGGCGGCATCGCGGCTGGTCTTGCGGCTGTAGGTGCCATGCTTCTCGGCGTGATCGTCACTGGCCTGTTCATCGCGATCTCGATGACCTCTGGCGGTGGAGCCTGGGACAATGCCAAGAAGTTCATCGAGGATGGAAACCACGGCGGCAAGGGCTCTGAGGCCCACAAGGCTGCGGTGACCGGCGACACGGTGGGTGATCCTTACAAGGACACATCCGGCCCGGCGGTGAACCCGATGATCAAGATCACCAATATCGTCGCCCTGCTGATGCTGGCCGTCCTCGCCGGTTTGTGAAAACAGGTCGTCCTTCACAGGTGAAAGCCCCCGGAGCGCCTGGCGTTCCGGGGGCTTTTTTACTGATATGACAAGCCCGGCGAGTTTGACGGCATGCAACGACAGGAGGCCCATCAATGATCACGCCTGAGCACGTTCAACTGATGGCGCGTTACAATCACTGGCAGAATGGTTCGGTCTATTCCGCCGCGGCCCGTCTTGACGCAGCCGAACTGGAGCGCGACCGCGGCGCATTTTTCGGCTCGATCCTCGCCACGCTGGCGCATATCCTCTGGGCCGATCAGATCTGGATGAGCCGGTTCACACCACAGATTTCCCGCCCCGAAGGCGGCATTGCAACATCCACGCTTGCTCCCGGCGGACTGGAAGGGCTGATGCAGCGGCGCGCTGCAATGGATGCGGCGATCCTGCACTGGGCAGCCGAGCTCGAAGCCGGCGAACTGGCGGCGACACTGAGTTGGTTTTCCGGCGCAATCGGCGCGGATGTCCAGCGTCCAACATGGCTATGTGTGACGCATGTCTTCAATCACCAGACCCATCATCGCGGACAGGTCCATGCGATGCTGACCGCCACCGGCGTGCGCCCGGACGATACCGACCTGTTCCTGATGCCGGACCTGTAAAATCCGCCATGCAGTTGCAAGGACCGAACCTGCCGGCGGGGTTCGATCGGGCGACCATCCCTCGACAGGTGCCCTATCGCCGCCCGGTCGGGTTGCCCGGTGTCGCTTCATCGGTTTGCGGCAGTCGGACCGCGCCAACCGAGCCAAGCAACTGTTCAAGGAATGACAGCTGGCGGCCGAGTGTCGGCGTCTCGCGCGACGCATAATTGATCACCTGACCATCATCGACATCATATTCCAGAATTTCCTCAACGACATCATCGTCATTGAACCGGACCCCGATGATCGAGCGGGTGGCAACTTTCGGACGATAGAAGGCAAACTGCTCGCGGCGCGAAGAAACGTAATACCAGGTGTTGTCGTCAAAGATCGACTGGGTCGAAGCTGTTCCCAGCTTGGCCAGAACGCTGGAGCGCGTATCCACCCCCGGCTCCATTTCCTTTGGCTGGGCTTCATCTGCAATATAACCGTGATAGGTATTGACCGGAGTGATACAGCCAGCGGTGAGCGCGGATAGCGCTGTAGCAGCCAGAATTGCGCGTCGTGCCATCATGCGGGGCCTTTTCAAACTTGAAGCGTGAATTAGCTCGAAATCGCGGGTTTTGACAAGGCATCGGAGGCAGGGCTTTGACAGGTCGGATCAGGAACTGGCTGTTTGGCCGCGCGCGCGCAAGGATCGCCGGCGATGCGCTCGCCGAAAGTGTGATGGCGCAGGCGCGCCGACCCGAGCTGTTTCTGGCCGGGTTCGCCGAAGACACGCTGGACGGGCGCTTCGCCATGGTCGCGCTGCATGGCGCGCTTGCGATCCGGCATTTGCGCACCGACCAGCCCGGCGGTTTCGCGCGCGCGGAGAAGATGGGCGAGGCGCTGTTTGACCGGTTCGACCACGCCCTGCGTGAAAACAGTGTTGGCGACCATTCGATTGCCCGCAGGATGCGCCGGCTCGGGGAAGATTTCTATGGCCTTGCCAAGGCCCTCGACGCCGCGCTGCAACAGCCTTCAAGTGTCGAACTGGAGGCGGTTCTGGCGCGCAATGGGCTGGGCGGGACGGCAGTGGGCCCGCTCGCGGCCTATGTTCGTCGGGCCGATCGCGCTATCGGTGCAATGTCGCGCCAGTCCCGGCTGCAAGGCCGGCTCGTCTGGCCCTGCCCACGCGAGCTTGATCAAGCTTAACATTGCCAGATGCGGCGGGTGTCTCTAGTTTCGCGACGCGGCACTCCTGCCGCAATCGGAGCCGTTGAGCATGTCAAACAGCGTCACTCTTTCTGTGGACGCCATGGGCGGTGATGCAGCACCTGGCGTGGTGATCGACGGTGTTGAACGGTTTGCGGCCACGCGCGATGCGGTCAGCTTCATCCTGCATGGCGACGAAGCGCATGTCGGGCCGCTGCTGGACGCCCGACCGGACCTGGCCGCGCGCTGCGAGCTGCGCCACGCGCCCGATCAGGTTGCGATGCATGACAAGCCTTCCCAGGCGCTGCGCAATCGCGAAAGCTCAATGTGGAAAGCGGTCGACAGCGTGCGTGCCAAAGAGGCGAACGCTTCGGTATCGGCGGGAAATACCGGCGCACTCATGGCCATTTCGATGATGGCGCTGCGCAAGCTTGAAGGCGTCCACCGACCGGCAATGACCGCGCTGTGGCCAACGCTGAAGGGTCGGATCGTGGTGCTCGATGTCGGCGCAAACCTGGAAGCGGACGGGCACCAGTTGCTGACCTATGCGATCATGGGCGAAGCCTATGCCCGCGCGATCCGCGGTGTCGCGCGCCCTTCGATCGGCATCCTCAATGTCGGTTCGGAAGAGATGAAGGGTCACGAAGAGGTGCGCCGGGCCGCAGAACTGATCAAGGGATCGGGCCTCGACCTCAATTACAAGGGGTTCGTCGAAGGCAATGACCTGTCAGCCGGCACGGTCGATGTCGTCGTCACCGATGGATTTTCCGGCAATATCGCGCTGAAGACCGCCGAGGGCACCGCGCGGCTGGTGGCCGATTTCGTGCGCGAAGCACTGACATCGAGTGCACTGACCAAGGCCGGAGCGATGATGGCGCGCGGCGGACTGGCACGGTTGCGCGAGCGTATGGACCCCAGCAATGTCAATGGCGGTGTGCTTCTGGGCCTGAATGGCGTTTCGGTCAAAAGCCATGGCAGCACCGATGCGAAGGGTTTTGCGACCGCGCTTGGTCTTGCGGTTGACCTGTCGCTCAGCAGTTACAAGCAAGAGGTCGCGGAGAACCTGGCACGCATCCGGCGCGGCCCGGCGACATCGGAGACAGCAGCATGAGTGAGCAGCGCGCCTTTATCCGCGGGGTTGGTGGTTACCTGCCAGAGCGGGTGCTGACCAATCGCGAGCTGTCCTGCATGGTCGAGACCAGCGACGAATGGATCCGCGAGCGCACCGGCATTCACGAGCGCCACATCGCCGCCGAGGGCGAGCTGACTTCCGATATTGCCACGCAGGCCGCCCTGCAGGCGCTGGAGCGTGCCGGGATCGCGGCGCGCGAAGTTGACCTGATCGTGCTCGCCACCACCACGCCGGATCGCACCTTTCCGGCCACGGCAACTGCGGTGCAGGCCAAGATCGGCGCAGGCGAAGGCGCCGCCTTCGACGTTCAGGCGGTGTGTTCGGGCTTCCTGTTCGCACTGGCCACGGCGGACGGGCTGATGCGGCAGGGCCTGTTCGGCACCGCGCTGGTGATCGGCGCAGAGACGTTTTCGCGCATCATCGACTGGTCGGATCGCGGCACCTGCGTGCTGTTCGGAGACGGCGGCGGCGCGGTTGTGCTGCGCGCGGAGGCGTCGAGCGATCCGATGTCGGGTGTGATCGCCAGCCACCTGCGCACTGACGGCACCAAATCGGACCTTCTCTATGTCGATGGCGGCGTGTCTTCGACCCAGACAACCGGGCATGTGCGGATGGAAGGCAACCGCGTCTTCAAGCATGCTGTCGCCAATATTTCATCGGCGGTTCGTGCCGTGCTCGACGCGCAGGGCCTGACCAGCGCGGATATCGACTGGTTCGTGCCGCATCAGGCCAATCAGCGCATTCTCGACGGCGTGGCGAAAAAGCTGGCGATTGACGAGAGCCGGATCGTCTCCACTGTCGCCCATCATGGCAACACCTCGGCAGCCTCCATTCCGCTGGCTCTGAACACTGCGATCGAGGACGGCCGCATCCGCCCCGGCCACCTTGTCCTGTCCGAGGCAATGGGCGGCGGATTTTCCTGGGGGGCGAGCCTCTTCAGGATTTAGAAGTTTTCGTTAATATATCTCGGGTATTCCTTAACTCATGAGTGGAGACAGCGCCGTGTCAGGCAAGACCATTACCCGCGCAGAAGTCACAGACGCAATTGTCCGTCAGGTCGGCTGCACGCGACAGGAATCGAGCGAGCTGCTTGATGATGCGCTGGAGATGATCGGATCGGCGCTGGAAAAGGATGGCGAAGTCAAGCTTTCCCGTTTTGGCAATTTCATCGTGCGCGAGAAAAATGCCCGCGAGGGTCGCAACCCGAAAACCGGTCAGGATGCGCGCATCAGCGCCCGGCGGGTTGTGTCTTTCCGTCCGTCTCCTCTGCTCAAGCACGCCGTCGACAATCAGGGCTGAAGGGCCAGAGGGAGGCATAATGAGCGCCGCAAGAAAGATCGAAAAGACCGCTGAAGCCTATCGTTCGATCGGCGAAGCGGCCAGCGAACTCGGACTGCCGACACATGTGCTGCGCTACTGGGAATCCCAGTTCCCGCGGCTGATCAAGCCGGTCAAGCGACCGGACGGCCGACGGATGTTCCGGCCCGGCGATATTGACGCACTGCACGCCATCCAGACGCTCGTGCATGCGCGCGGCATGACCCTGAAGGGCGCCCGCAACCTGCTCGCAGACCAGGGCGTGGATGTGGTTCTGGCCGGCGAAGCGCGCCTCGGGCCAGATGAGACCCGCCCGGCTGTGCACGAGATGCAGGACCGCGTGCGGCAGGCTTTCGGCGATGCGATGTCGCAAAGCCGCCCTGTCGCAGAAGGCGCGACCGGCAGCCCGGAACGGCTGCGCAATGTGCTCAGCGAAATGACCGACCTGAAGCGCCGCCTCGACGAGATGCGCCAGCGCACAGCGGCCTGACGCCGGCACGTTTCCGCAGCCGGCCAATCAGCATTTGCATTCACCGCCCGGCTTGT
>CAYUEM010000047.1:0-16657 GCA_964442925.1 uncultured Hyphomonadaceae bacterium | reverse complement strand
GTTTGAGAAAAACCCGCTCAGCCCGCGTTTTCGCGGCGAACACGCCCTGCGCCGCTATGCCAATGGCGAGGAACGCTGCATCGCCTGCAAGCTGTGTGAAGCGATCTGTCCGGCGCAGGCGATCACGATCGAGGCAGAACCTCGCGCTGATGGCTCGCGCCGCACGACGCGATACGATATCGATATGGTGAAATGCATTTATTGCGGGTTTTGTGAGGAAGCCTGCCCGGTCGATGCGATTGTCGAGGGGCCAAACTTCGAGTTTGCAACGGAAACGCGCGAGGAGTTGTATTTCGACAAGGAGCGCCTGCTGGACAATGGCGACCGTTGGGAGCGGCTGATCGCGAAGAATCTCGAACTGGATGCGCCTTATCGTTAGGTCCGGCGCGGCCATGGAATGCGGGGCGGGGCCTTTCGTCCTGCCACAATCGGTTTGAAGGGGCAGGGGGCTGCCCGACAGCTCAAGTTTGGCCGGAAAGGGCCGTTGCGACCTTGGAAGTCATTGCATTCTGGATATTGGCGGTCATCGTCGCCACCGCAGCGGTCTTCGTGATTGCAGCGCGCAACCCGGTGCATTCGGTGTTGTGGCTGATCCTGTCCTTTTTCACCTCCGCCGTACTTCTGGTGCTGATCGGGGCCGAGTTTCTGGCGATGTTGCTGGTTGTTGTCTATGTCGGCGCAGTCGCGGTGCTGTTCCTGTTTGTCGTTATGATGCTTGATGTCGATTTTGTCGAGCTGAAACAGGGTTTTCTGGCGTATCTGCCGTTTGGTGTTCTCGTCGGCGTGGCGTTTTTCGCAGAAATATTCCTGGTCTCGATGACGGGCGGTGCCAGCGACGCGCGCCCGCAGCCTTCACCGGGCGCTTCGAGCAATGCCGAGGCGATCGGCCAGGTCATGTACACCGAATATCTCCTGCTGTTCCAGCTCGCCGGGATCATCCTGCTGATTGCCATGATCGGCGCAATTGTCCTGACCCTTCGCAAGCGGCCGAATGTCAAGCGCCAGAATATCGCGAAGCAGACCGCGCGCCGACGCGAGGATGCGACGGTTCTGGAAAACCCTGAGCCCGGCAAGGGGATCTGATCTTCATGGAACTCACGCTTTCGCATTTTCTCGGCCTTTCGGCTTTTCTGTTCACGGTCGGTGTGGTCGGCATCTTCGTGAACCGGAAGAATATCATCGTGATCCTGATGGCGATCGAGCTGATCCTGCTTTCGGTCAATCTCAATCTCGTTGCCTTTTCGGTCTATTCCGGAACGATTACCGGGCAGATCTTCGCAATGCTGGTGCTGACCGTGGCGGCGGCTGAGGCGGCGGTCGGCCTGGCCATTCTCGTCGTGTATTTCCGCCTGCGCGGCGACATTTCGGTCGAGTCGATCGATCTGATGAAGGGGTAAAGGGCGCATGCTGGGCGACGCATTCATTTATTTTATCGTACTGGCGCCGGGGCTGGCCGCAATTGTTGCAGGCTTGCTGCAAAAGCAGATCGGCGACACAGCGGCAATGGTGATCACGACGGCAACGGTGCTGGGTGCGGGCACGTTGTCGGTGTTCCAGTTGTTTGCGTATGCCTTCTTCTCCGCACATGGCGGCGACGCGCAAGGCACCGCCGATGCCGTGCACCAGACCAGCACGCAGGTGCTGCCGATCTTTACCTGGATCGATGTTGGCGGGTTCAGGGCGGACTGGGCGATCCGGGTTGACGGCCTGTCGATCACGATGATGGCGGTGATCACCGGCGTTTCGGGTCTCGTCCACCTCTATTCATGGGGCTATATGCGCGAGGATCCGCACCGCGCCCGCTTCTTTGCCTATCTGTCGCTGTTCACCTTCACGATGCTGATGCTGGTGGTCGCCGACAATTTCATTCAGCTGTTCTTTGGCTGGGAGGGGGTCGGGCTTGCCTCCTATCTGCTGATCGGCTTCTGGTACCAGAACAAGGCACCCAATGATGCCGCGATCAAGGCGTTCGTGACCAACAGGATCGGCGATTTCGGGCTGGCCCTCGGAATCATGGCGGTGTTTTTCGCCTTCGGAACGGTTGAGTTCGAGCCGATGTTCGCCGCGCTCAAGGCCGACAGTTTCGATGTCGCTGGAGTCGCACCGTTCCTCGACGTGACCGGGATGAGTGTGCGCGAGGCCCGTTTCGATTTTCTCGGCATGAGCCTGAACGTTCTGGAAGTGATCGGCGTGCTGCTGTTCATCGGCGCAATGGGCAAGTCGGCGCAGTTTTTCCTGCATGTCTGGCTGCCCGATGCGATGGAGGGGCCGACGCCTGTATCGGCGCTGATCCATGCTGCGACCATGGTGACGGCGGGCGTTTATCTCGTCTGCCTGCTGTCGCCGCTGTATGAATACACGATCTTCGCTGCAGCGATGATCACGGTGATCGGCGCAGTCACGGCGCTCTATGCCGCCACGGTCGGACTGGCGCAGAACGATATCAAGCGCGTGATCGCCTATTCGACCTGCAGCCAGTTGGGTTACATGTTCTTTGCTGCCGGTGTTGGTGCCTATGAAGCGGCGATGTTTCACCTGTTCACGCATGCCTTCTTCAAGGCGCTGTTGTTCCTGGGCGCCGGTTCGGTGATCCACGGCATGCATCACGAACAGGACATGCGGAACATGGGCGGTGTTGCCCGTTTCATGCCCTATACCTATGGCGCGATGCTGATCGGCACGATTGCGATCATCGGCATCGGACTGCCGTTCACCTCTGTCGGTTTTGCCGGCTTCTTCTCCAAGGATGCGATTCTGGAAAGTGCATTCTCGGCGGGGCTGGCCGGTGTCAGCTATGCGCAGATGGCATTCTGGTTCGGCATTGTCGCAGCGGCGCTGACCAGTTTCTATTCCTGGCGCCTGATCTACATGACGTTTCACGGCCCCTATACCGGTGCGCATCACCTGCACGAAAGCCAGGATGACGACCATCACGCGCATGGCACCGAACACGGCCATGAGCCGCACGAGTCGCCGATGGTAATGCTGGTCCCACTCGGGCTGTTGTCTCTTGGCGCGGTTTTCGCGGGTCTGTTGTTCTACGATCCGATGTTCCATCATGGCGAAGCGTTCTGGGGTGAAGCGATCTACCGCGCAGACAGCAATCATGTGATCCATGACATTGATGCGCTGAAGAAGGATCCCGCCTTTGCGTGGGTGTTCTGGGCCCCGGTGATTGTCACGGTTCTCGGCTTTGTGATCGCGACCTTTACCTATCTCTTCAATCGCGGGATCGGCCGGAAGATTGCGGCCAATGGTGGGCCGCTGCATGGCCTGCTGGCCAACAAGTGGTATTTCGACGAGATTTACAATGCGACCCTGGTGGCGGGCCTGGCCTGGCTGGGAAACACATTCTGGAGAACCGGGGACAGGAAGATCATTGACGGGCTTGGCCCTGATGGGGTGACCGCGCTGACGCGCTGGGGGGCGCGGCGTCTGTCGGCGATGCATACCGGTTATCTTTATCATTATGCCTTCGTGATCATCGGTGCCGCACTGATATTTGGCGCAGTGCTCTTCTGGCGCGCTGGAGGCGCAGGCTGATGTCTGACTTTCCGATCCTGACCGCGCTGACATTCCTGCCGATGGCAGGCGCTTTGTTGATCATGCTGGTGCGTGCCGCCACGTCTGGCGAAGCTGATCCCGACGGACGCAAGGCGCTGATGGCCGGACTGGTGATTTCAATCGCGACCTTCATCGTGTCGGTCGCGGTTCTGATGGCCTTCAATACCGAGGCCAGCGGCTATCAGCTGGTTGAGGAGACCGCCTGGTATGGTGGTATCACCTACAAGATGGGTGTTGACGGCGTGTCGGTTGCGCTGATCCTGCTGACGACGCTGCTTATGCCGTTCTGTTTTCTCGCCAGCTTTCCGGCAATGTCGAAATCGGGCCGGGAAGTACGCCGCCCGGTCAAGGAGCGCGCGACCGAATATGTCGTCGCGTTCCTGATCCTCGAAACCTTCATGATCGGCGTCTTCTGCGCGCTTGATGTGGTGTTGTTCTACATCTTCTTCGAGGCCGGCCTGATCCCGATGTTCATCATTATCGGGGTCTGGGGCGGGCAGGATCGCATCTATGCGTCGTTCAAGTTCTTCCTCTACACGCTTCTCGGTTCGCTGTTCATGCTGGCGGCCATCGTTTACATGTATCTTCAGGCCGGCTCGACCGACATCGAGGTGCTTGAGCAGACAGATTTTGCCGGCAATGCGCAGATCTGGTTGTGGCTGGCTTTCTTTGCCAGTTTTGCCGTGAAGCTGCCGATGTGGCCGGTTCACACCTGGCTGCCGGATGCGCATGTTCAGGCGCCAACAGCCGGCTCGGTGATCCTTGCCGGCGTGCTGCTGAAACTGGGCGCTTATGGCTTCATGCGTTTTTCGATCCCGATGTTTCCGGAGGCCAGCGTTTTCTTTCAGCCGATGATGTTTGCGCTGTCGGTGATCGCGATCGTCTACGCCTCGCTGGTTGCCTGGCGCCAGACCGACATGAAGAAGCTGGTCGCCTATTCATCGATTGCGCATATGGGATTTGTCACGCTGGGCCTGTTCTCGTTTACCGAGGTCGGCGTGCAGGGTGCGGTGTTCCAGATGCTGTCGCATGGACTGATTTCCGGCGCGCTGTTCCTGCTGGTCGGTGTTGTCTATGACCGTGCGCACACGCGGGAGATTGCGCAATATGGCGGTCTGGTCTCGAAGATGCCGATTTATGCGGCCGTGTTTATGCTGTTCACCATGGCCAATGTCGGCCTGCCGGGAACCAGTGGATTCGTTGGCGAAATCCTCTCGATGGTTGGTGTGTTCCAGGCTTCGACATGGGCAGCCGCCGGTGCCGCGCTCGGGGTGATTTTCTCCGCCGTCTATATGCTCACCCTCTATCGGCGCACGGTTTTTGGCGGCCTGACCGACAGGATAGATACCGGCCTCATGGATGATCTCACCGCGCGTGAGATGATCAGCCTCGGCACGCTGGCTGCGCTTGTCATCCTGCTTGGCGTGATGCCGTCCCTGATTTTCGATGTCACTGATGAAGCGTCGGTGCGCATGCTGCAACTGTTCAACGGAGGCTGAGGCGATGCTTGACTGGATCGCGATCGGCGAAACGCTTGGCCCTGAGCTGTTTCTGGTTTCGCTGGGGCTTGTCGGTGTGCTGGTGGGGGCGTTTCTGGGTGACCGGTTCAATCGGATCAGCTTCAAGCTGGGCGCGTTCGGTCTGTTCGGGGCCGCAGCACTTGCCTGGCTGAATTTCGAGGGCGGAGAGGCTTTCAACGGTCTCGTCGCGACCAATTCCTTCATCAGTTTTGCCAAGATTGTCAGCTTCATCATGGCGGGTGTTGCGCTTTGGATTTCCGAAGGCTTCCTGGTTCGCCATTCCACAATTCGCTATGAATATCCGCTGCTGATGATTTTCGCCGCGCTTGGCATGGGCATCACGCTGTCGGCGTCGGACCTGATGACTTTGTATCTGGGCGTGGAGACGCTGAGCCTGTCGTCTTATGTGCTGGCGAGTTTTCACCGCGACAATTCGCGTTCGGCGGAAGCGGGCCTGAAATATTTCGTGCTCGGCGCGCTGGCATCCGGCCTGCTGCTGTATGGTGCTTCGCTGGTCTATGGCTTTACCGGTTCGACGCAGTATGCTGCGATTGCCAGCGCGGAAAAGAATATCGGCCTTCTGTTCGGTCTGGTGCTGATGATTACCGGACTGGGTTTCAAGATTTCGGCCGCGCCAATGCATGTCTGGACGCCGGACGTGTATGAAGGCTCGCCAACGCCAGTCGGTGCCTTCTTCTCCGCCGCGCCGAAAATGGCGATGATGGTGGTGTTTGCGAATGTGTTGTTTACCGCGTTTGGCGAGCGACTGGCCGACTGGCAGCTGATCATAGCGATCATTGCGGGCGCCTCGATGCTGATTGGCAGTTTCGGTGCCCTGTTGCAGACAAACATCAAGCGCCTTCTTGGCTATTCCTCGATTGCGCATATGGGCTATGCATTGATCCCTGTCGCTGCCGGCGCGGACCTTGGCGCGCCAGCCCTGCTGGTGTTCATGACGATTTACGTGATCGCTTCGCTGGGCATGTTTGCTGGTGTACTGACGATGCGGCGCAAGGGCGGCATGGTCGAGGACATCAATGAACTGTCGGGTCTGATCCGCAGCCGTCCGGGACTGGCCCTCGCGCTGACGGTGATCATCTTCTCGATTGCGGGCATTCCCCCGCTTGCCGGTTTCTTCGCAAAGCTCGCGGTGATCGAGGCGGGACTGCGCGCGGACCTGTTGCCGCTGGTGATCCTTCTGCTGGTCGCATCGGTGGTTTCGCTGGGCTATTATCTGCGGCTGGTGGTGGTGATGTGGGTCAACGAGCCGAAAGAGGCTTTCCAGCCGACCGAGTTTTCGGTGTCGATGGTGGTCGGGGCCTGCGGCCTGTTGATGTTCCCTGTGCTTGTCGCCATGATCGGGACGCTGACGGGCTGGGCCAATCTGGCAGCGGCGGGACTGTGAGTTGAACCCGTCATGGCCGGTCTTCTGGCACGATGTTCTGGACTCCACGAATGAAGAGGCCCGGCGACAGGCGGCTGACGGCAATCTGACGCCGGTCTGGATTGCGGCGCGCCAGCAAACGGCCGGGCGCGGGCGGCTGGGGCGGACCTGGGTTTCGCCATCGGGCAATCTGTTCACCACCGCCTTGTTTCGCGAGCCGGGCGGGGTGGCAGTGGCCACGCGCGTCCCGTTTGTGGCTGGGCTGGCGGTGCATGACGCACTGAACGCGCTGGCCGGTTGCGCGGTCCTGCGGCTCAAGTGGCCGAATGATGTGCGCGTCGATGGTGCCAAGATCTGCGGGATACTGATCGAGTCCGGCCAGCAGGACGGCGCAGTCTGGATTGCGGCGGGTATCGGCATAAATGTGACAACAGCGCCCGAAGCGACCGGGCAGGCGACAACCAGCCTTGCCGATCTGAGGCAGGACAATGCGGTGACCGCTGAACATGTGCTTGATGCGCTGCGCGAGTGTTTCGCTTTCCGGCTGGAGCAGGCGCGCGGGGATTTCGCCTTGACGCGCGCGGCCTGGCTGGAGCGGGCTGAGGGGCTTGGCGGCCCGGTGCGGGTGAGGGCTCGCGAGGCGGTGATTGAAGGCGTATTCGAGACGCTGGCCAGCGATGGCGGTCTTGTTCTGCGGCGTGCCGACGGGCAGATGCACACTGTCACGGCCGGTGATGTTGAATTGGTCAGGGAGGTCTGAGCGACCATGCTGCTCGCGATTGATGTCGGCAACACGAACACGGTATTTGCGATCCATGATGGTGAAAACTGGATCGCGCGCTGGCGCAGTCATACCGACCCGACGCGCACGGCCGATGATTATGCCATCTGGCTGTCGCAGATGTGTCGGTTGGACAAGCTGGAACTCGGTGATATCGGCGGCTGCATCGTGTCGAATGTGGTGCCGCAAGCGCAATTCAATTTCCGCAATTTTGCGCGACGCTATCTTGATAGTGAGCCGCTTTTTGTTGGCGAGACCAGCGTCGATCTTGGCGTTGAAGTGCGCATCACGCGACCGGAACAGGCCGGTGCGGACCGTCTGGTCAATGCGGTCGGCGCTTTTGTCAGTTATGGCGGACCGCTGATCGTGGTCGATAGCGGCACAGCCACCACTTTCGACATTGTCGGGGCTGATGGGGGCTTTGAAGGCGGGATCATCTCGCCGGGCATAAACCTGTCGATGCGCGCGCTGCATGATGCCGCTGCGAGCCTTCCTCGAATTGCCATTCAGCGCCCGCCCCGTGTGATCGGCATGGATACGGTCAGCGCGATGCAGTCGGGAATATTTCTTGGCTATATCGAGCTGATTGATGGGCTGATCCGCCGCGTCAAGGCGGAATATGCCGCGCCGATGACAGTCATCGGAACCGGCGGCGTCGCATCGCTGTTCGAAGGCGAAAGCGGTGAAATCGACATTTACGACCAGGATGTGACCATTCGCGGCCTTCTGGAAATCTACCGACGCAACACATCCGGGAAAATATGAAAAAAGATCAGGACGGCTCCGCGCTGGTTTTCCTGCCGCTTGGCGGCTGCGAGGAAATCGGCATGAATTTGAACGCGTATGGCTATGGCCCGCCGGAAAGCCGGCGCTGGATCCTTGCCGATATGGGGGTCACGTTCGGCAATGAGCAGACGCCGGGCATCGAGCTGATCTGCGGCGATCCGGAATTTCTCGCCGATCAGGATATCGACGCCATTTTCCTGACCCATGCGCATGAAGACCATATCGGTGCGACGGGCCTGCTCTATAACCGGCTGAAAACCAGCGCGCCGATGTATGCCACGCCTTTCACTGCGGAGCTTGTGCGCCAGAAACTGCGCGAACACGGCATTGACGACAAGGCGGTGCTGAAAACCATTCCGATGGGTGGGCAGGTTCAGGCCGGCCCGTTCAAGGTCCGCTATATCACACTGACCCATTCCATCCCCGAGCCGAATGCGCTGGCGATCGAAACACCGCTTGGCATGGTGCTGCACACCGGCGACTGGAAGATCGACCCCACCCCCACGGTTGGCGATGATATCGACATTGCCGGGCTGACCGCGCTTGGCGATGGCGGTGTTCTGGCGATGGTCTGCGATTCCACCAATGTGTTCGTCGAGGGCGAGGCTGGCTCCGAGGCCACGGTGCTCCGCTCGCTGACCGAACTGATTGCGGGGCTTGAGGGCCGTGTCGCGGTGACGACCTTTGCCTCAAATGTCGCGCGCGTGAAATCGGTGATCGAGGCGGCAGCGGCGGCCGGGCGCAGCGTCTGCCTTGTCGGTCGCTCCATGCATCGCGTGACGCAAGCCGCCATCGCCACTGGCGTCCTCAAGGACATTCCTGACTTTATCGATGAGGAGAATGCCGGCGCGCTGCCGGCCGAGAATATCCTTTATCTGTGCACCGGCAGCCAGGGTGAACCGCGCGCAGCGCTGTCACGGATCGCACGCGGCGATCATCGCAATGTCGTGCTGGGCAAGGGCGATACGGTGGTGTTTTCCTCGCGGGTGATCCCCGGCAATGAACGCGGTATCTTTGCGCTGATGAACCAGCTGGCCGACAAGGGCCTGCGGGTGATCACCGAACGGATGACGAAGACGCCGATCCATGTCTCCGGCCATCCCTGCCGGCAGGAACTGGTGCGGATGTATGGCTGGGTGCGTCCGCGCATTTCCGTGCCGGTGCATGGCGAGCGCCGCCACACGCTGGAACATGCGCAGTTTGCGCGTTCGCTGCAGGTGCCTGAAGCGGTGGCACCGAGAAATGGTGAAATGGTGCAGCTGGCACCGGGCGAGGCAAGGATCATCGATCTCGTGCCAGCCGGGCGGTTGCTGCTGGATGGTGATCATCTGGTGCCCGAGGGCTCAGGCGCACTCGGCGAACGCCAGCGCCTGGCCAGTTTCGGTTACGTCCATGTCTCCGTTTCAATCGATGAGCGCGATGGCATCACCGATGGGCCGGTCAGCACCGCGCGCGGGCTGAGTGAGCCCGATGGCCGGCTGGCCGATGAAAGCCTTGATGCGCTTGACGACGCAGCCGAAGCGGCCATCTCAAAACTGAAACGCCGTGAGCTTGGCGATGATGATGCGGTCGAACGGGTGATCGGGCAGGCCGTGCGGCGCGCTTCGGAAAAAGCGTTCGGTCGCCGCCCGGTTATCGATATAACCGTATTGAGAAGTTAGTGGAGACAGCTATGAGCGAATTCAGGATCGGGCCGCTGAACCATGTCGGAGTGGCCGTGCCGGATATTGCGGCAGCTTGCGAGACCTATCGCACGCTTTATGGCGCAACCGATATCACAACCCCTTTCAACATGCCCGAACAGGGCGTAAAAGTCTGTTTTGTCAACTTGCCCAACTGCCAGATCGAACTGATCGAGCCGCTCGACGAGAACAGCCCGGTCCACAAGTTCATCCAGCAAAACCCGCGCGGCGGACAACATCATGTCTGTTTCGAGGTCAATGACATTCATGAGGCTGTGGCGGAAATGAAGGCGCGCGGTGCCACTGTGCTCAATGAGCCGCGAATTGGTGCGCATGGCACGCCGATCATCTTCGTGCATCCAAAAGACTCCAATGGCGTCCTGATCGAACTGATGGAAACGCCGAAAGCGCACGCGGCATGACCCTGACTGGCGCAATCGTCACTTTCGTTATCGTCTGGTGGCTGTGTTTCTTCATCGCGCTGCCAATCGGTGTGCGCGGGCAATATGAGTCCGGTAGCGCAGCTGAAGGCACCGAAAGCGCTGCGCCGATCGATCCGATGCTGAAGAAAAAGGCGCTGTGGGCAACGCTGGCCGCAGCGGGCCTGTTGTTTCTTCTTGGACTGTCGACGCTGTTCATTGATTATCTGGCTGTGTTCTTTTACGGCTGAGGGACGGCGCGCCTCGCCTTGCTGCGTGCGTTCAATTTGCCGGGAACGGGCCTAGCCAAACTGCATTTCGGGCTTTAGGCGATCAGATTGACAATTCGCCAGCCGAAAGCAGACCAAAGAGCCCAATATGCGCCTGACCCGCTTTTTCCTGCCTGTTCTCAAGGACGCCCCGGCCGACGCCGCAATTGTCAGCCATCAGCTGATGCTGCGTGCCGGCATGATCCGTCAGGCGGGCGCGGGCATTTATTCCTGGCTGCCGCTTGGCTTTCGCGTGCTCAAGAAGATCGAGCAGATCGTGCGCGAGGAAATGGACCGGGCCGGCGCGGTGGAAATGCTGATGCCGACCCTGCAACCGGCCGACTTGTGGATCGAGTCCGGGCGCTATGATGATTACGGCCCGGAAATGCTGCGCATCCGCGACCGCCATGAACGCGACATGCTGTATGGACCGACCAATGAGGAAATGATCACCGAGATTTTCCGCGCGCATGTGAAGAGCTACAAGCAGTTGCCGCTCAATCTCTATCACCAGCAATGGAAGTTCCGCGACGAGATCCGTCCGCGTTTCGGGGTCATGCGCGGGCGCGAATTCTACATGAAGGACGCGTACAGTTTCGACCTTGATGAGGCCGGCGCGCGCGTGTCCTATAACCGGATGTTCTGCGCCTATCTCAACTGTTTCGACCGGCTCGGTCTGACGGCGATCCCGATGAAAGCCGATCCGGGGCCAATTGGCGGGGATATGAGCCATGAATTCATCATTCTGGCCGAAACCGGCGAAAGTCAGGTGTTTCTTGACCGGGCAATTCTCGACCTTCCAGCGCCGGGGCTGGAGCTTGATTTCGACAGCGATCTCGATCCGATCGTCACGCGCTACACCGACTTTTACGCAGCGACGGACGAAAAGCACGACGCGGCCACCTTTGCCGCCCTTGCGCCGGCGCGTCAGGTCTCGGCGCGCGGGATCGAGGTCGGCCACATCTTCTATTTCGGCACAAAATACTCAAAGCCGATGGGCGCGCTGGTTCAGAACAGAGATGGCCAGCAGGTCGAGATTCATGGTGGCAGCTATGGTATCGGCGTCTCGCGGCTCGTCGGCGGGATTATCGAAGCGGCTCATGATGACAAGGGCATTGTCTGGCCGGCATCGGTTGCACCTTATGATATCGGACTGCTCAATCTGCGCGCCAGTGATGGCGACTGCGCGCAGGCCTGCGATGCGGCCTATCAGCGATTGCAGGCTGCGGGTTTCGACGTGCTCTATGATGACCGCGATGAGCGGCCGGGTGCGAAATTCGCAACCATGGACCTGATCGGCCTGCCCTGGCAGATCGCGATTGGGCCGCGCGGCCTGAAAGCCGGTATGGTGGAGATGAAACACCGCAGAACAGGCGAAACCGAAGAGCTCAGCCTCGATGCGGCGCTGAACAAGCTGAACGGGCAGGGCTGAGCAAGGCGATGTCAGCAGGAACCCGTCCCTTCGGTCTTGTCGAGCGCACCCTGGCCTGGCGCTATCTGCGCTCGCGCAAGGAACATGGCGGCGCGTCGCTGACGGCGATCATTTCCTTTGTCGGCATTGCGCTGGCGGTGTGGGCGCTGATCGTGATCATGTCGGTGATGTCGGGTTTCCGCGCAACCCTGCTCGACGCGCTTTTGGGTGGCCAGCCACATGTCATCGTTTCCGTGCAGGAGCGGCCCGTAGAAGAGGCCCATCGGATTGCTGAAATCATTTCCGGCGTCGAGGGTGTAACCGGGGCCTTTCCGTTCATTGAAGAACAGGTGCTCGCCACGCATACAGGCATTGCCTCCAGTGGTGCGCTGGTCAAGTCGATCACGATGGAGGAGCTGCGCGCATTGCCGTTTCTCGACGACAATGGCGCTGCGGAAATCGATGCCGGTTTCGGACAGGGCCGCAATGGCGGAGATGTCATCCTGATGGGGGCGTTTCTGGCTGCCGATCTGCGTCTGCGACCGGGTGATCAGGTCCGCCTGATTTCCACCGAGACCAGTTCGACGCCGTTCGGCTCGACCCCGCGCTCGAAGGTCTACACGCTCGGGCCCTTGTTCCGCACCGGCAGTGTTGAACTCGACAAGGTCTATATCTTCATGCCGATGGAGCAGGGACAGGTGTTCTTCCGCAAGCCGGATCAGTATGAATTCATCGATGTTCGCCTGAAAGATCCGATGGCGACCGGCCCAGCGCTGATGCGGATCGACCAGGCGCTGGGCGGAAGCGTCTATGCCTTCGACTGGAAGCAGCAAAAGGCGCAGTATTTCAATGCGCTGAATGTCGAGCGCAACATGATGCGGATTGTCATGCTGGTGCTGATCACGATCACTGCTCTGAACATCATCACCGGGGTCGTGATGCTGGTCAAGAACAAGACCCGCGACATCGCCATCCTGCGCACGATCGGGGCAAGCCAGGGCGCGATGATGCGTGTTTTCCTGATGATCGGCGGCTTTCTCGGCCTCGCCGGCGCGCTGACCGGGCTGGTGCTGGGTGTGCTGACGGTCGTCAATATCGGTGCGATCGAGGATGTTCTCGGTTGGATTTCCGGCGCGCCGATTTTCCCACCCGATGTTTATGGGCTTGAGGGTCTGCCGGCCGAACTCAACTGGGGCGAGACCATATTCTCGACACTGTGGGCGGTGTTGATGTCGCTTTTCGTGACGATCTGGCCGGCCTGGCGCGGGGCCGCGATTGATCCGGTTGAAGCCTTGAGGTTCGAGTAGATGTCTGCTGTCCTGCAACTTGTTGAAATCCGGCGCAGCTTCCGTTCCGGGGAAAAGACGCTGGAGGTGCTGCGCGGGGCCAATCTGTCGCTGGCGCCGGGTGAAATGGTCGGGCTTGTCGGACCCTCCGGTTCCGGGAAATCGACCCTTTTGCACACAGCCGGCCTGCTGGAGCGTCCCGACAGCGGCGAGGTTCGCCTTGATGGCGAAGACTGTCTGTTGCTCGGCGACCGCCAGCGCACCGCGCGACGCCGCGACAAGCTGGGTTTCGTCTATCAGTTTCATCATTTGCTGCCGGAATTTTCTGCGCTCGACAATATCGCCATGCCGCTGATGATTGCCGGGCGGGGGCGCGCGGTCGCACGCGAAAAGGCGGTCAGCTTGCTGGCGGAAATGGGGCTGGCAGACCGCGGCCATCATCAGCCCGGACAGCTTTCCGGCGGCGAGCAGCAGCGCGTCGCCATCGCGCGGGCGCTGGCAAATGACCCGCGTCTGGTGATCGCTGACGAGCCGACGGGCAATCTCGACCCGGCAACGACAGAGCGGGTGTTCGCCACGCTGATCAAGATGGCACGTGACGAGGGGGCCTGCGTTCTCGTGGCCACGCACAATATGCAGTTGACCATGCATATGGACCGCGTGCTGACGCTGGAAGAGGGCCGCCTGGTTCCGTTCCGCAAGGGGCACCTGCCTGAGGCCGCATCTGTCGCCTCCTGAAAAAGAGTTGTGCAAAGACGCGAGAGAGGTGTTGCGGGCTGGGAACAAATCAGGAATATTGAAGGCGCGAGCGGTTGGCCAGACCGGGCCGGGCGCGCAGACTGAATCGCCTGGAGGGGCCTGACCGTGACCGATTCGCCGTTTATCCATCTTGCCGTGCGTTCGTCCTATTCGCTGCTGGAAAGCATGATTACGCCGGCGGCGCTGGCCGACTGGGCTGTGAGCCACTCGATGCCAGCGCTGGCGGTCAGCGACCACAACCAGATGTTCGGTGCGCTTGAACTTTCAGAACTGTTGTCGGGCAAGGGCGTTCAGCCGGTGATGGCCTGCTGTTTCGATCTTGCCGGGGACGGGCCGCGAGATCCGGTCAGTCGCCTCAGTCTTTATGCGCAGGATGAGGCCGGCTATAGGCGGCTGATGCAGCTGTCGTCGCGCGCCTATCTGGAAACCGAGACCGGCGAGCCGCAGTTGAAACGCGAATGGCTGGACAGTGATAATGACGGATTGATCGTCCTGACCGGCGGTGCCGAAGGCCGCATTGGTCAGCTCGCAATCAGGGGTCGGGTAGATGAGGCCCGCCATGAATTGGAGGCGCTGGCACGAGGGTTTCCGGGCCGCTGCTATGTCGAGATCACGCGCCATGGCAGCCACCGCGAAGCGCTCAGCGAGCCGGTGCTGATCGATCTGGCTTATCAGGCCGGCCTTCCGCTGGTGGCGACGCATGATGCCCGTTTCATAAAGCCCGACGACGCGCTTGCGCATGATGCACTGATCTGTATCGCGAATGGACGTTATCTGGGCGAGGAAGACCGCCCGCGTGTCGAGCCGAGCCAGTATCTGAAGTCTGCCGACGAGATGTGCGAGCTGTTCCACGATCTTCCAGAAGCGATCACGCACACAAGCGAGATTGCGCGACGCTGTTCGGTCAAGGCGGAAATGCATCCACCGATCCTTCCGAGCTTTGCCGATGGTGACACGTCGGAGGTCAATGCCCTGCGAGAGCAGGCACAGGCGGGACTGGAAGCGCGGCTGGCACAGGCCCCGAAACTCTATGCGCCGCGCGAGGACTATTTCGGGCGGCTGGAACATGAGCTGGCGATCATCGAGAATATGGGGTTTCCGGGCTATTTTCTGATCGTTTCCGATTTCATCAAATGGGCGAAGGCGCAGTCGATTCCGGTCGGGCCGGGGCGAGGCTCCGGTGCGGGCTCGCTGGTGGCCTGGTCATTGCTGATCACCGATCTCGATCCTCTGCGTTTTGACCTGCTGTTTGAGCGTTTTCTCAATCCTGAACGCGTCTCCATGCCCGATTTCGATGTCGATTTCTGTCAGGAGCGGCGCGGCGAGGTGATCCGTTATGTCCGCGACAAATATGGCGCTGACAGTGTTGCCATGATCATCACCTATGGCACCTTGCAGGCCAAGGCGGTGGTGCGCGATGTCGGACGGGTGATGCAGATGCCCTATGGCCAGGTCGACAGGCTGGCCAAACTGATTCCTTTCAATCCTGCCGATCCGCCCAAATTGCGCGACGCCATCGATGATGAGCCGAAATTTGATGAGGAGATTGATGCCGATGGGCGGGTCGGCGAGTTGCTCGACATTGCGCTGCAGCTGGAGGGGCTGAACCGCTCAGCAGGCACCCATGCCGCAGGTGTCGTCATTGCTGACCGTCCGCTGACCGAGATTGTCCCGCTTTACAATGATCCGCGCGCAGATCTTCCGGCAACCCAGTTCAACATGAAATGGGCCGAGCTGGCGGGCCTTGTGAAGTTTGACTTTCTCGGCCTGAAGACACTGACGGTGATCGAGCGGGCGCTGGCATTCATCCGTCGCGACGGGCGTGATGTCGGCCCGGAATGGTCGACTTTCGATGATGCGGCCAGTTTTGCGCTGATGGCGTCAGGTGAAACGCTGGGCGTGTTCCAGCTGGAAGGTGCGGGGATGCGCGACACGCTGCGCAAGGTGCGGCCCGGCAATATCGAGGATGTGATTGCGATCATATCGCTGTATCGCCCCGGCCCGATGGACAATATCCCCGTCTATGTTCAGGGCAAGGAAGACCCTTCGACAATCACTTATGATCACCCTGACCTTCAGCCGATCCTTGAGCCGACTTATGGCGTGCCGGTCTATCAGGAACAGGTGATGCGGATGGCGCAGGAGATCGCCGGCTATTCACTTGGCGAGGCCGATTTGCTGCGCCGCGCGATGGGCAAGAAGAAAAAAGAGGAAATGGACAAACAACGCGAGCGTTTTGTCGAGGGTGCCGCGCGTCTGAAGGACATTCCGGCGGAACTGGCCAATTCCATCTTCGACACGATGGCCAAGTTTGCCGGCTACGGGTTCAACAAGTCACATGCTGCTGCCTATGCGGTGATTGGCTATCATACCGCTTATCTCAAATGTCATTTCCCGGTGGAATTTCTCGCCGCATCGATGAGCCTCGATATCCACAACACCGACAAGCTGGCTGCATTCTTTCAGGAAACGCGGCGGCTGGATATTTCTGTGGTCGCACCTGACATAAATCGCGGCAATGGCGATTTCGATGTCCGCGATGGTGCGATTGTCTATGCGCTCGGCGCACTGAAAGGTGTGGGGATAGAGGCGATGCGCCACGTCGAAACATTGCGCCAGACCGGTGGCCACTTCCGTGACCTGCAGGATTTTGCCGGGCGGGTCGATCCGCGCCATGTCGGGCGAAAGGCGATGGAACAGCTGGCAAAGGCCGGCGCATTCGATGACCTTGAGCCCGATCGGGCAAGTGCGCTGGCGGCCGTGCCCGTGCTGGCCGCGCTCGCCGTCAGCGCGGCT
>CAYUEM010000046.1:0-17085 GCA_964442925.1 uncultured Hyphomonadaceae bacterium | reverse complement strand
AGGCCGATCCGAACCCCGATCAGCGCCTTGCCGAGGCCGATGCCTTCTTCGCCGCCACCGGCGCACGTGTTGAGCATGGCGGGAATTCCGCCTGCTACATGCCGGGTCCTGATCTGGTCCGCATGCCGCAATTTGAAACCTTCCGCAGCGCGCAGAACTATTACGCCACACTGGCCCATGAATGCACCCACTGGACCCGCCACAAATCCCGCCTTGACCGCGATCTTGGACGCACCCGCTTTGGCGATGCCGGTTATGCCCGCGAAGAGCTGGTCGCCGAACTGGGCGCGGCGTTCCTGTGCGCCGATCTTGGCCTAACGCTGAAGGACCGCGAGGATCACACCGCCTATATCGCTTCATGGCTGCAAGTCCTGAAGGACGACAAGCGCGCCATCTTTTCGGCCGCCGCCCATGCACAACGCGCTTGCGATTTCCTGCACGGCCTCCAGCCCAAAGAGGAGGCCGCGTGATGGTGACGCATATGGGATATTCCAGTGGCCATAGCTGGTACTATCATCTCGGCGGCAAACCCCTGTCGCCGAAACAGATCAGGGCCGAGGTGCACGCCAGCGATTATCGCGGCTATGCCGCCGCCGATATCGTAGCGGCTGACCGGCTCGCCGAGCCAAAACGCTCACAAAGGCTCAGGGCGTTTCAGGCGCGGTTCCAGGATGATTTGCGACGCGACCTGTCGCGCTATCGCCAATGCGTGCGAGCGCTGCGCCTTTATCGCGCCGCGCATGATGGCCGGGCGATTGAACGGGTCTGCGACGGTGTGCATGTCGCCATCAGCCTGAAGCACAATCATCTCGTGAATGACTTCGCGCATCTGATCTGGCTGGAGGATTTGCTCGCGCTTCAGCGCGACCTGTTTGATTTTTGAGGCAAGCTGCAAAAATGCGGGGTGTGTATTCTGGCGTAATGCAATCAAAATTTGTCTTAGATGCTTCAAGCCTTTAAAATCATTGGACAGAGAGATTTGACCTGTGTAGGCGCAAGAACGGTCAAAAAACGCCAGGGAATTGGATTAAAGAAAGAAATCCTCATCGACCTTCTTGATGTGCAGCACGTCTTCGTCCCTGCATCCGATATTGTAACGCAACATCAGGCGAGCGAGTTGGCTGCCGTCTATGAGCACAATCCGGTTGCCGAGGCCCCGCGCGGTGTCAGTGGCTGACGCCGAGAATGTCGAGGTCGTGACGAAAATACCTTTCGTCGCCCGTTTCAGACTTAACGCTCCGAAAAAATCGCGAATGGCACCAGCGCCGACGCTGTTGCCTTCTGCGTATCGTTTCGCCTGCAAGTAAATCTGGTCAACGCCCAATGGGTCCTGATCGATCACACCGTCGACCCCATCGTCGCCTGATCGGCCGAGCGCCCGACCGGCCTCTTCGCTCGACCCGCCATATCCCATGGCCACTAACAAGCTGACGATCATGGACTCAAAAAAAGCAGGCGAAACATCCCTGACCCGGTCGAGCAAATCGGCAGCAACGCTTTCATTGATCTTATTGTGGGCGGCGCGCAGAGCTTCGTCCGGAGTGATGTCATTTGCGGCGTCGTCGGTTTCTGCCGACGTGACGCTTTCGCTGCTTCGACCTTGGAACGCCCGGAACTCTTCGAACTGTTTCAGATATGCGGTGTCGATGGTTGCGGCAGGATCAGCGAGCGCGTTCTGTCCGCGTTCAGTGATGACAAAGTGTGCGCGCCGGGTGGGGCGCACGAGCCCGGCCTGCTTTAAATAGGTCTTCGCCCAGTGGACCCTATTGTAGAAAACGGGTTGCCTACCGCTCGGAAGCATCTCCTCGCGCTCGTCATCTGTCAGGCCAAGCTCTTCAATCAACGTCTCGATGAGGTCACCGATCCGCACTTCGCCCTTTGCAGCGTGTTCAAGGACGGGTCGCATCAAGGATTGGTAGTCTGGGATCATTGCCTATTCATCGCAGCATTTCCTGCGCGTGCATAGGTTTCGGGCCCAGCGTCGATGTGTGCAATCGGCATGCATGCACGGATAGCAATGGCCGCAGGAAAAGAAATTAGAAACTAGCCCAAGCCTGGTAGCCATCCGGCAAATTGAATCGCGCATTTTGAGCTAAAAAGGACGTATTGATGGTTTCAGTTGTCGGGGTAAGTAAACCGAACTTCATCTAGCCAACCCCCGGGGAAAAAGGTGGCAGTTACTCGGCCGCGATAGGTCGCCGGCGCAAATTTATAGTCAGAATCTCGTCCGCCTAGAATTACTTCGTTCCCGTCAAATTCTAGTTGGGGCACCGATGAAGCAACATCAAATGATATCAAACCCTCCCCTACATCAACATTGTCTAAGATCAATTCTGAGCATTTACAATTGACCGCTAGTTCAATAATATCATTCTTATCGTCTACAAGCGTGAATATCACAGAACTCGACACTTGCCCACTAAAACTTATTCTGAATTTACAAGTCTCAAAGAAGCGCTCATCTTGCACGTAAATCCGCTCAAAATCATCTGCATCACAATCAGTTTCGCGGATCGAAAAGGTTTCCAAAGAACTCCCCGCGACGATGGTCGATCGTCTTGAGGTTTTCCAATAAGTTGGTTCTCCAGCAAGTTGATCTGGAGTTTCGCACAGGCGTATTAAACGGCGACCCGGATTTTCAAGGACGCTCTCCCGAACAGTATCTACGCACGCGCTACGAATAGACGCGCTTAATACGCCCTGCTCTTGTATGAGATCGAACCAGCGTTCCCTCTCCGAAATTTCTTCGCCAGAAGGAACTTGGTCCCATGTGCCATTTGGATAGACCCCGACAAGGTTCATATTTTCATCAAATTGCAAATAGACACGACCGTTTATGTCAAAAGAACTTCCAAAATAAAAAACATGATCTGGAAAAAATTTTGTATCAGGTCGCCTGCAGCTAGAAATAATATCAAACGATAAGATTCTTTCTAGGCCCGCATAATCTGGATTTGCAATAGAAATGAAATTGTCTTGATTCTCTGACCAGCATTTAAGGCGGTATTGTCGTGTTATAAATTTTTCGCTTACTCCCAACCAGAATATATGAAACTGCGGGTCATGATTTTGGCCTATGAGAACTATTGCGATCCTCCGATCATCGGAAATGGCCTTTCCGGTGACATTGTCGGACGTTTCAGAAAAAATTGCGTATTGATCTTCGCCGTCGAACACAGACAATTCGACACTTTCGTTTTCAGCACGTGCAAATTCTTCAAATTGAAATTCTGCGGCATCGCTTAAAACAATCTCACTGAACCTTTGAACATTGCTGATAGTTGCATCTTGGGACGGCCGTATCATTGAATATTGGCATAGCGTGCCGTTAAAACTGCATTGATATGTAGAGTATGCAATGGGTAGCGCGAAGAACATGGTGGCTGAAAGCACAGCCAACTCGAAAAATCTGAGCGCATAAAGCGCCTTTTTATTGAGCACCGGTCAGACCCTCACACGAAAGGATGAACTGTTGTTGCGCACTTGAGAACCCACCCGCAGTTTCCAACCCTATCTTACGACGCAAGGGCGACCGCCCCCCGCTTTTACCCAAGAGGATGCCGGAACCGCAACACTCCGGGGTACTTTTTTGAGTGTCTCACTCCACGCGTTACTGCCGCACTCGCAAGCAAATTTGCCATCAATGGAACTACCACGCCGGGGGCTACGGAGGGTTATCATCGGCGAAGAGCTGCGGTTCAGGCAACAGATTGTCAATTACTCTTTGTTAGACTTTGGCGCGGTTGTGGCCGTTCGGAAGCTCACCGCTAAATTGCGCCAGCTTATCCCTCAGCCCAGGAGCCCAAACCAGTTTCTCCGCTTGGGCGCAGGCTCCCGTTGATCAGTGATCATCTGGGTCAGGGCGCGGTTCTGGGCCGATTCCCTGTCGAGGCGGTCGCGCAAATCTTCGATGGTGTCCTCGAGGCGGCGGATTTCCTCGGCCTTGGCACTGTCGAGGGAGGCGATCATGGTGCGTACAAGGGCAATGGTCTCGGCGGTGTCTACCGGTGCAGATCGGTGCGTGGGGGGTGTTTCGGTGCGGTGTGCATCGCTGTCTGCATCGGTTTGTCTTGAGCTGGGCAGGGGATGGACGCGGTGAAACTCTGCCGGGTCCACGCGCTTGCGGCCCTGATCGTCAATGACATAGGAGAACCGGCCCGCATTGGCCTGGCGCTGGATCGTCGTCTTCGCCTTGCCCGCTTTTACTGCGGCCTGTCTCAAAGTGTAGAAATGCTCTGGAACCATGCTCCGGGTCTTGTTGTTGATCATGCAGCGCGATGCGTTTGCATCGATTAATTATATAAAGTATTATATGAAATAATTGATTCGATGCACAGCTCTGTGCAGCACTTATCAACAAGCAATCACTGCGTAAATAAAATATAACCCGCCGAAGCGGGCCACATTGAGTGTGATATAGGTCTCTGAACACTTCCTATATTACATCTTTACTTGTTGTTTGCAAAGGTTTTTTGCAATGGCTTCGTGCGCCTTGCGCTTGGCGGGTTTCCAGCATTTTCAGGAGGAAACCACCATGAAATCACTCTCATTCGCCATGGCATCCCTGCCATATTATGTCCCGCCGGGTTTTGACGAGCTGGCCCGGCTTGGCCCCCGGCGCAAGTCTCTGATCCGGCCACCGACCGGCTTTGCCTTTGTCGCGCCGCTGCGCCAATCCCTCATCCGCGATCCGCGTCTCATGCCGGGCACGACGCGCATGCTGTGCCTGCTGGCGGGCTGGGCAGGCCATGGCCGCCCGCTTGAGACCACGCTCGGGGCCATCGGGCGCAATCTCGGGCGCAGTGCGCGCCAGGTGCAGCGCTATCTGAAGGACGCCGCCGAGGAGGGCTATCTCTATGTCCGCCAGGTCACAAACCGGCTCGGCTATGTGGTGGGGCTTCGAATCACGCTCTGCCGCGATGCGATCTATCAGCCAAAGAAAGCATCCAGACCGCCTGCGCCGCGCAGAAAACCGGCCACGACACGAGAGTCCGACATTAAACCAATTTCTTTCTCTAAAGGGGCAGATGGCGATCCTCTGGAGCGCAAGCTCATGGCCTTATGTGAAAGCGTCGGTCTTGCCTATGAATGCGAGCCCTGATCCGGGGCGCTTTTTTCCAGTTATGACAATGGATTGGCGATGCCTTGCGGCCCGCGCTCTGGACGCTTGCGCGCCCCGGGCCAGCAGAGCTGTCCCGGCCCGAGGGGCAACGATCGCTATCGCGGGCAGGGTGGGCGCTCTGGCCCACCAAAGGTCAGGCGCTGAGCGAGGCAGGCCTTTGCGCCTGGCATCACGCACCGCTGCGGGGCTGATTTTCCTCCCACCTGTTGTGAGGAGGCAAAATCAGCCCCTCCGCTCGGGCAGCGACGGCGGCTCCGAAGGTCAGGCGCTTTGCGCCGAGACCGGGACGAACAACCGGCATCGCGATGGCGGAGAGATCGCAGGATTGCCTTCAGGGGGTGAGTTGGGGCAGGGGCTGGCGCTTGATTTGCGATAATGTGCGGAGGGTGAGCGTGAGCGGTTGAGAGGCGGGGCGGCGGGAATTCGCCGATAGCGGCTAGTGGCACATCCTACAGCGATGTAATTTATGGCGGCGTGTTAATTGGATCAGGCGAATACTCCTTTCTCAGTCGGTACCACGATCTCAGGCCGACAGAAAAAATATCCCTGTGTGATTGCATCCGCTGTCGCGGATCGAACCCACCCCCTTGTTAGGTCTCCGATTAACCTATGCAAATGACGTTGACTAGTGCAAACTTGAGCTATTGGTCGAGGAAGCCGTAAAGTTCTGTTTTGTTTCAATGAGCTGGGTCGAATGGGTAAACAAAGCGTATCATATTGGAAGCTCGCAAGCTCTAGTGTCGCCAGCAGGCAGCTGGAACGCTTTCTTCAGATTACTTTCTTGCTCTTTGTGTTAGGCGTGATTGCCTTAGGGAGTACGAGCTGGGCCTTTTTGCAACGGTCTTTGGAACTCGACAACCTCGGATTGGGCTTGGTCGCAGTTGGCTTTTTCATCTCATCGTTTTTTTTCGTATGGATGTGTCACCGGGCGGTGCAGTTCGAGCGTCTGATTAAACAATTAAAGTCAGACTGGTGGCAAGCTGTGGCAACGGTGGCTGAACTGAAAGAAGCCCCCAGTAGAATGGAGGGCACTATCGATGCACTTAATAATCAGATCCGAAACTTAGAAGAAAAAATCGATAGATATAAAGACGGCTTAGACAAAGATGACCCTCTTGGCAGAATTTCTTTTTGGAGGGAGAAATACATCAGTCTTCAGGCGGAGATAGACGAAGGAATTTTTTACGAAGGGGAGCGTGAAGCGAAACTTTTTCAATGGATTGCGAAAGTCTCCGGTCAACCCGCTTGGGATATAGAAAGCCGTTTCTCCGAAACTGGTTATCTTCCGCCAGTAAATTTTCTTTCGGACACTGTGAACGAGGTCTGCGAAGTCAGTGATGCGAATGTAGGGACCGCGTTATCTAATCCAGAATCTCCTGTTAATCGATTTGAGAGAGTATTCGCATCTTGGCCTGAGCATCAGGCTGAAATCGCAAGCTTTACAATTCGTAGCATGCTGCGCGGGGTGCCTCTCGATTTGGAAGATATTTCAACCAAATTGGAACCCGCTCAGCTTGATCAATTGATACACTTTCTCAAAGAAATCGACCTCGTTACCGGCCAAGACACTGGCGTGCGCAATTTCTTAATCGGGCGTGAAGCCGGTATCTATCATGAGCAAATTGATAGCTTGGTGGATGCGACTTCCCGCTTTCTATCGGATACGCCTTGGAATCAGAGCGGATCAAATGCTGGATTATCTTATGATTTGCAAACCGTAGCGGTATTCGTAACGCATCTAGCCACGCTTATGGCTATCGATAGGGATTTCTTAGATAATCATAGAATTACATTCAATGGCTTCACAAGAAGCCTTGCATTTAGAACGCAGAACAATATGCCAGATATAGAGCCGCCCGAAAATATGCTTATCAGTTACTTAAGTTCGGAAGAATCGTTCATGCAAGACCAAATAGAGCAATACCATAATATCGGGCACGATAAATTACTACGCAATCTGCTCGTCCTTCTGGGTGTTGATACCAGTCAACTAAATGTCTATACATTGCGCCGGTTCCTCGATGAGGCATCAATTACGGCGAGGGAAACATTTCTTTTGCATTTAGAAAATATTAAAGACTAGCGCTAGTAAGCATTCTGAGGACAGACTATCGCCCACGCATCGTTAGAAGTTAAAGACAACTTGGTCTGAGAGAATCGTGGCGGGACCGAGTGTTTCGCACCAACCTTAGCCGTTGATTTACTTGCGTTTGTAGACCCAAAAAGGCCGAAATCAGCATCTCTGAAACCTACCGGTCGAAGCGATTGACGAGCATCCATCCGGCTGTGCCAAACAAGCCGAACAGGAACCAGAACACCGGATCGCTGAAAACCTCCACGCTCATGGCATGGTCTCATAGTCTGGCAGCGACCAGATGTCTGGATGTTCGGCCAAATCCTGTTCAACTTCGGCCCAGAAATTGGGGTCCGCGCTGATAGCCTCAATCTGGGCCAAGGCCTCAGCGGGATCCCAATCTTCATCACTCTGTCGAAATGCTTCACGTATCATAATAGACTCAGTGTACGGAGTTATATCACGACGTTGAGTTGACGTGCAAAGAAGACTGCTTTTTGCAAGCGAGATCAGTGACTTATCTATCATCGCTGAGCTCTGCGGTGAGCTCCAAACGCCAAATTCAAGACAATGTGGCAAGCCGGTATCCCGGATTCCGCCGGAGATCACGCGGGCGTTCCATAGCCAGCGCTCCGGGAGTCACTTCAAGCATTGGCCCTAGCGCTCGCGATCCTCATCGCGCTCGGGTGTGCGATTGATCCAGACCGAGTTCTCGAGCGCCCGCTTGATGGCCGCATGTCTCGCCTGATGGGCATCGGCGACGCGCCCAAGCTCCTTGCCTTCCGCCGCTTCCGATTTCGCCTTGGCGATCTCGGTTTCGAGGCGCGAATAATCCGGCCCGCGTGTGGCCTTGGCGATGTCAGCTTCGCGCTGCAAGCGGCGTTCGTCTTCAGGAAGCATGGATTATAGAATAACAGAGGCCCAGCCACCGGCAAGGCTTGTCTTTTGTTCAAGCGCAGCGGTCAATATTTCGAGCGCCCTTGGCGTGATAATATATCATATGACAATGGGTGCTATTCAATGAATTCAGTGACTTAGCTGAAATCGGGAGCGATGCTTCCAGGAAATTGGAAAATCAGCAATATGGAAAATCGGCCAAGCCATTGAAAACAAACAAAACCGTCCAGTGAGAGCGAATTCTGATAATTTCAACACTCGGCAAAGCGCGCGCCGATTTATGGAAACTTTTGCGCTTGCCGAGCGACGATCCTCCGCTAGGCTGGGATCATGGCCAAAGAGATGCCCAGCCGCCTGCGCCAGATGATCGAGGAACGCGATCTGAGGCGCTCGGAGCTTCGCGCCGAGTTCGATCGTTCGCGCGAGGATGACGCGTCCATCAGTCACGAAAACCTTCACCTGAAAGACAGCTACATCGGGCAGAAGGGCGAGGATGAGCGTTCAGAGGCGGCGGCTGAACCAGATCGTAAGCCCACCATGGTGGAGCAGGAGCGCCCGGAACCGAAACCTCGACCACAGGAGGAGATGGCGCGCGAAGCCGATCGCGAGAAGTTCGAAAATCGATGGAAAGCGCAAATGGATCGGTCAACGTTGGATCGTGAGGCCGCGTCAGAACAAGACAATCAAAGGGAGCAGGATGTCGAGCGCGACCGAGAACGAGACTTTTAGCGAAACTTGTAGATGCCCTGTTGGAATAGGTATCTCGAAATGACGTCCCCATTGTCAGGGTATATCTGTCTGCGTTCTTCGGCCGAGCCGACTTTGTAGTCCATTGAATAACCAAATTCTTGCTCAATTTTCTGGCGCAGCAAATCTATTTCTCGGTCTTCTCGCTTTTGAGATGAACGGATTATGACGGCGAAGGCGATACCGAATGGTATCGAAATCCCAGCTGTAAATATACCAAGCACGAGGCTGCCCAGGAACACTTGCCTTGAAAGAACTTGAACAGGGTCCAAGGCCTTCCGATTGTAATCCCAAATTTCATAGTATTCTTTCCACCGCTTCAGACCTTCTTGGTGGTTGGGTTCGTTAAGATGAGATGCTGCAAGACGTTCTTCGTACAAACGCCGCCGTTCGGCGGCTTCCCATTGCAAACGTTCCTCTTCTTCGAGCCTGAGGCGTTCCTGTCGTTCCAATTCGACTAGGCGCTGTTCTTCATCCAAGAACGGTTGGAAGGTGGCCTTGGTTTGCGCTTCTTCATACGAAGGCTCTGATCGAGTGAAATAGCGCACTTTGACGAAGTCTGAGCTCGACCCGTCCGCAATACTGAGAACCCGGCCACGCATACCTGCAATCGCCCTAGATGTTTGCTCCCGTCCATCGATTTCACCAGTGACTTCAAAAATCTGGTCACCAATATCGAAGCGCGAAAGTTTACGCTGAAGCACGCTGACCAGTGTCTCGACGCGTTCAAGCGTCTCCGGCACGCTGAAGGATACGATGCTGTCAGGCGTCAGTTCATAGCCGAGTACAGGCTGTTCGTCATAGGGCACGAAGTCGAACTTGGGGTGCTTGGAAAACAGGCCTTCGAAGTACCGGTCTTGGTCATGGTTGGAGCGACGCAGAAGCACAGGGTCTTCCTTGCCGATGATGGCGAGCATCATGCCGGGATAGGCAGGATGATCATGCTCGTCTTCCGGCACTCCAGAGAGATATTTGCGGAACTCGTGGTGCTCCAGAAGCGGCTTCTTGTGGAAGCTCTCAGCGACGCTTTCGCCTTCGGTAAACGTCTCGCTCTCATTCGAGCCGATCGTATGCACTTGCCCGGTTGTAAGTGTTTCGGTCCTTGTTCGCGCCTCTGACGTGCTCTGGTTTGTGGCGTGGCTGGCGCTTTGTGTGCTGGTGCGTGTTTCGCTCACCGTGTCAGTCGTGCCGCGCGTGGATTGCTGGGTCGTAGAACCGCCGCCACCGCGCGAGGTCGCGCCACCCCGAGAATGGGATCCGCCACGACTGCGATTGAGCGTCGAGCCATAGCTTGTCGAATGCTGTAGGCCCTCCCAGAACACATGAGGCCCGTAATTGCGGCCCATGCTCGTTCCAGAGCCCTCGCCCCAGTTTCGCCCGTCGGACCAATTGGTCGACTTGCTCCAATTCCATTGCTCGGAGCGCGACCTAGACTCGCTGCGTTGTTTGGCGTGGGAGGTTCCTTGCGCGACAGCGGCAGACTCACCGACCGTGTCGGAGGAGCCAAACTGCTCGGTGAAGGTCTCACCTTGGGCCACCGAGGAGGATGTGCTGCGGGCCTCGCTTGATTGTGTGCCTTCCATCTGGGCGAAGGACGTGTTGTGCGTGGTCGCGTATTTGATGATCTCGGTCTCACCCAGAAGCTTCACCAGATAGTCGGTCGCGGTTTCGCCAGGATCGCCGAAGAAGAGTTTGACCCCGGCATTGGCGAGGAAACTCTCGGTGCGCTTGCCATAGAGGTCGTGCATCCATCCGAACTGCTGCACAGCGATCATCAGGCGCATGCCTTCGTCACGGATCGTATCGAGCGCGTTGGCGATGTAGTCCTGTTTTCCCAGCGATGAGAACTCGTCGATAATCCCGAGTGTCGGATGCTTGATATCGCGGTGCAGAGCGGTGCGTCGCATCGATGCGAAGATGCCCATGAACACAGCTTGCACCCAGGCGCCGTAGGTCTCCATCTGGTCTGATGCCAAGACAATGAACAGCGAGACGCCCTCTGGGTTTTGTTTAAGATCGCGCGGGTCGAATCGCTGCGAGCTCGGCAGGATCGGTGAGCCGTTTTTGGTGCCCAGCAAGGCGGTCTCCATGCCCACATCCTTGGTAATCCAATCAAGACCGCGCACCGCCTCATCGCGGATCGAGGTGAACGTCTTGGCGGTTTTGAGGTAGGATTGACGCCACTTCTCACCGTCGTCACGCAAATAAGAATTGTGCGGGTTCTCGGCGATTTCATCGAATAGAAGGACGTAGGGGTCGCCGAGGGATTCCAGGCGTTTGTTGAACTCGCTTCGATCCAACTCGCCTTTCTCAACCAGCTCTTCGCAATATTGGATTTGAAGGTCTCGCCGACCCTTCTTGAGGAGATTGAGAACGGTAAAGAGACTGCGCTTTTCAGGTTGGTCATCATAGTCGGGCGTGGAAACCACATGCTCAATGATGGTGGCCAGAAAGCCCCGGCCCATCTTGGCCCATTCGGCATGATTGTTGTCATCGGGCACCTTGATCAGCGCTTCGGCGAGAAAAGAGCACATGCCGCGAAAGCCCGGATCATCGCGATCGAGGCTCGTGACGGGGTCATAATAGCCGAGATACTTGTCATCGGATTTTGAATGCCTGAGCGGGTCCAGAACAATCACCTTCTGGCCCATAGGCGCGGTGGCGTATTCATCGCCTTGGCCTCGGCCCGGCGCGCAGACCGCCGGGAGATCGCCCTTTGGATCATAGACCACCAGAGAGCCCGGCCAGAGAAGGATATTATTGGTGATGACCGAGCGGCCTTTGCCGCTTCCGGTGCTCGCGCAGATGAAGACATGCTCGTCTGGCCTTACGCCAACAGCCTGATCGAAATTGTGCGGATTGCGACCGAGCCAAATATCGCCGGGCTCAAAGTAGTATTTGTCAGAGATATAGGCTGGGTCCGCCCACCGGGCCGATGCGAGCGCGCTTGATTGTTGATAGCCCTCAGCCATGATTTGCCTCGCCCACCCGTCAGAACTTTGCCTAATTCACTATTGCTGCGAAATGTCAGGAGGTTTGGCAAGGCGGCACAATTTGTCGGCGAAGCCCTATGGTCTCTTCTTTGGTGACGCGAATTTGCGAGAAGGGTCGTTTTCGGAGCCGGGCTGCGCGTTTGCCCCGCCCAGGGGCGCAGCCTGGATGCGGAAACGGCCCGGGGTTCGTTTTTGGTGGGGGTTCGTCTTCTTGTCTTGCCCCTGTTCAATCACCCGGGGTGCGGGGTGTCCGAGCCAGCCATCACCGACGCTGCCATATGGACGCCCCCGGTCAATTCAGTTTTTCCCCACAAGCTCCGCTAGGCGGCAGAGCCGCTGAGCGTCGCTAGCGGACGCCCCAGAAAACTGAATGACCGAGGGCCTGACGCCCAAATGGCCGGCTTTCGTCAATGGCTCGGACACTCCCGTCCGGCCTTGAACCGAAAGGACCAGACCCATGTCAAACCAACCCATCAAACGCATCAAGATCGGCCTGATCTCCGCCACCATCTGGGGCAATGAGACAGAAGGCGGCGCAACCCGGTACTCGATCAGCATTGTTCGCAACTTCAAGAAGGGCGACACTTGGAAAGAAACATCCAGCTTTGGCCTCGACGATCTGCCGACCGTTGCCAAAGTCTCCGACCTCGCCCTTCAGGCGGTGCTGGAGCTGCAAGGCGAAGCCGCCGACTAGCCATCGGCACACCAGGTTCAGGAGCCGGGTTGCACCTCGCGATCCGGCTCTTGGCGCGTCTTCGACCTGTCCGATCTCTCCAAATTTGCAAACTTCAGGATTTTAGGGCTAATATCGCAAATGAGAGTGTAGCCGGATATGTTTATGGTACCCATAAACCCACGCAGTCAGTCTTCGACTGGGCGTGGTCCGGCGCTTTGCAGCGGGCAAGCGGAGAGGATGGAGGTGTCCACATCTCCGCTCCGGGCACCTGCCCGGACCCGGTTCGGCTAAAGGGCTGCGCGCCCTTTCCGAAACCAAATCCGCGTGACCTGGAGACAGACGCGCATGACTGAGTAAAACGATGGCACGACCGAAAAAGGCCGACACGGAGCGGCGGACCGAGCAGCAAAAAATCCGCTACCGCCTCGATGAGATCGAGGCGGTGCGTGCCAGCGCGGCGCGCAGCGGGCTGACGGTCGCCGAGTTCATCCGTCGTCGCAGCCTGCATGAGGAGACGCCCAGCTTGTCCAGATCGGTCGATCCGGCGCTCATCCATGCGCTCGGTCGCGTCGGCAACAATGTCAACCAGCTCGCCCGTTCGGTCCATCGCGGCAGCGACTTCCAGGTCTACTGGCATGAGATCGGCGAGGAGCTTCGCGCCGTCCTTGCCGCCGCGCTTGATGGGTTTGACGCATGATTGTCGTGGCCAATCCGAGCGGGCGTCAGGGCCAGTCCTTCAAGGGGCTGCATGCTTATTGCGCCCATGATCCCGACCGGGCCGACAGCACCGAGCGCGTGGACTGGATATCGACGCGCAATCTCTGCTCCGACCCCGAGCGCGCCTGGAAGGAAATGGTCGCCACCGCCATGATGGCCGATCAGCTCAAGGCCGCCGCCGGTGTGCCTTCCGGGCGCAAGGCGACCAAAGGCCCTGTGCTGCATCTGGTGCTGTCCTTCGACAAGGATGAGGACACCAGCCGCGCGGCGATGGAGGAGGCCGCCGACAAGGCGCTCGGCGCACTTGGGGCCGATCCGGCGAAGATGCGCGGCAAGTCGAAGCCCTCACGTCGCCAGTTTGCCGATGAGCACCAGGCCATTTTCTATGCCCATTCCGACACCGGACACACCCATCTCCATGTCATGGTGAACACGGTCCATCCCGAACACGGCACGCGCCTGCCAACATCGAACAATTACAACAAGCTCCAGGACTGGGCCCTGAAACACACCCGCGAGGTCGGAACGGCGCAGAACTATCCCGTTCGCGAGGAGAATGCCGAAGCGCGCGAGCGCGGCGAGTATGTCAAAGGCCCAAAGCGCACCACCCGCAATATGTTGGAACTTCAGGGCGCGGTGCGCGGGCCGGTCAACGACAATACGCGCGCCGAGGCTCTGCTCGCCCAGCAGCGCGCCAAGGACGCCGCCTTGCTGACACGCTCACGGGCTCTGGCCGATCGCCAGAAGGCCGAACGCTCAGCGCTTGATGACGGGTTCAGGGAGGCAAAGGCGAAACTGGCCGACCAGCTCAAGGCCGGTCTCAATCGGGACAGGGCGGCGATCAGGGAAGCGTTCCGGCCACAGCTGCGGGCGCTGAAAGCCAGACACGCCCATGAGACGCGTGTCTTTGACGCGATGGAGCAGACCGTGTTCGGGCGTGCGTCGAACATGGCCAAGGCGCTCCAGATACGCGGTGAGGATGTGCGCGAGGGCGGCAAGACCGGTGCCATGTCGCGCGCCTTCCAGATTCTGACGCGCGCCAGTGAACGCAAGGCTGTGTTCGAGCGCAAGCAGGCGCGGGAAATCCGCGCCCTCAGCGCCGAACAAAGCGGCAAGCTGGCTGACGCGAAATCAAAAAGGGCCGAGGAACACAAGGTCGCCCTGGAGACGCGGCGCGAACAGTATCTTGAACGCAGCGCCGCACTGCGCGAGCGCCACGAGGCCGAGCGCGCCGATATCAAGTCTGCCTGGAATGAGCGCAGCGAGGAACGGCAGGCCTTCGTCCAGGCCAAGGTCGATGCAGAACCGATGCGCCGCGATGTGATGGATCAGTACAGGCGCAGCGCCATGAACAAGACCCTCACGGACCGCTTGCGCGCCCTCGACGCGTCAGGTCAGCTCAATCGCGACTTCAATGGAGGCCGCGATCGCGCCCGCGAGCAGGACAATGACAAAGACCGGGAGCGATAGCGCCCATCGCCGTGACGCGTGATGGACGTTTGCTGGTAGCGGCCACCGTTGAAATGCCCATCAGCGACTGCAATGGGCGCAAATGCAGACGAAAGGATTTCAAGATGTCAATGCACTCGGGCTCAATTGAGAAGGCTGCACCCAGCCGACCTGTGGATGTTTTTATGGCTTAACGCTGTCATGCCGCTGACGCGCGGCTCCTTGTAAGCAACCTCGTGACCAGATAGCGTTTTCCATTATCAGTAGGTGGGAGACGAAAAATGGGCTGGGTGAATTGGGCAGCCGACTGGCTTCGAGGAATACTGGCGCAGCCATGGCTTGACGCTTGGCAGCCGACGATTGCAAGCCTGCCAGACTGGGCCCTGCTTGCAGCTGGTCCGACGGCATTTTTCCTGATTGTATACCTGGTTCAGCTTATCCGGCCGAGGGCGCGCAGGCCAGCGACAACTGTAGACGCGAATGCAGAGCAACCGCTCGCGCCAGAACAGCCGAACGCGCTCATATCCGCGCTTCAGCAGTCAGGTAAAAACGACGCGGCGAAAGCGCCTGCTGAGGTTTCACCCAATCCTGCGTCCATCACAGATTATCAAAAAGCGCTTACTGAGCATACCGCGTCGCTAATATCCGACGAAGCACGAACACCGGCAACTACCGCGGCAAAGGTATCCGCCATGCCAGAGCGCCGGGCGAGCGGCGTGCCCGACGCTAACGAGCAAGAGCGCAAGGCTCGAGTTTTCTTGTCCTCCACATTCCTCGACATGCGCACGGAACGAGAGACGCTCGCAACGGACACATTTCCGTCGCTCAAGCGCAGGTTCAGGGCGCGCGGCGTCGAAGTGCAGGAGGTCGATCTGCGTTGGGGCGTCAACGAGGGTGACGCCACACTAGAAGTTTGTCTTCAGGCTGTGCGGCGTAGCAATTGGTTCGTGGGCCTGATCGGTCAGCGATACGGCACAACGCTCGACGACACGGACACTGTGGCGTTGCTGGGCGAGGACTATCCAGCCGTCCGTCAGGGATTGGGCAAAAGCCTGACCGAGATCGAAATCCTCGAAGGTGTGCTGTTGAATGCGAGAGGAGACAAGCAGACGCTCTTCTTCGAACGTTCCGAAACCTGGCTTGGCACGTTGAGCCCAGGTGAAAGGCTTGAATACGAGGACACAGACCCTGCCGTGAAAGCCAGGCTGGCCGACTTGAAGGCGCGTATCCGCAAGCGCGTCGGCGACATGCAGGTCTATGCCTCACCCCAGGATATCGACACCATCTTTGAACAAAAGATGAGTGAAGCGTTGGAGGCTGCGTTCCCACCTATCGAAGGCGCCAGCGATCCATTTTTTCAAGAGCACCAATTGCATGCGGCCTATGCTCGCGAACGACTTGGTCTCTATGTTGGCGGCGAACGATATATCGTGGCGCTTAACGCTGGCATTGAAGCTGGCGACGCGCCGCAACTCGTCCTCGGCGCGTCCGGCAGCGGCAAGAGCGCGCTCCTCGCCAATTGGATTCAGCAGTGGTGCGCCGCTCATCCGCGCGACATCGTCTTCGCGCATTATCTTGGCGCGTCGCCCGAGAGCGCCGGCCCCGCAGCATTAGTGCGCCGACTCTGGCTTCATCTAAATGCGGTCACCGAGGAAGAAATCGCCCCGCCACAGGTTGATGCGGCGCTGGATGACCTGCTTAATGCGTTGGTCAACCGGCTCGGCCAGGCCAACGCCTTCGCCGTGCGCGAGGACTGCCGCATCCTTATCGCGCTTGATGGTCTCGACAAGCTCGCCGAGGATCATCGAGATCTGCGTTGGTGGCCACGGACGCTGCCGCCCCGCGTCAGGTTTGTCGCCTCAAGTCTGGACGGTAAGGCGCGTGAAGCGGCACGCGAGCGCGGCTGGACTGAACACTCAGTGGAGCCGTTTGACCAAGACCAGCAGAGCCAGTTCATCGGCGAAACGCTTCGAGGCTGGAACAAAAGCGATTTTCCTGAAGCGCGCCGTCGGCGGGTGCTCGGGCACAAGCTTGCGGGTCTGCCGCTTTTTCTAAAGACGATTCTCGAGGAATTGCGCGTCTCAGCCGCGAACGACGTGCTCGATGCGCGCCTCGACGACTATCTCAAAGCCCAAGATATGCCCGACCTCTTTGTCCGCATCCTGGCGCAGATTGAGAGCGAGTGCGGCAAGGCTTTTGTGGCTCAGGCGCTATCGCTGGTCTGGGCAGGTCGGGCGGGGCTCGAGGAAGACGAAATCATCGCCATTGTCTCTGAAACCCTCGGCATGCCGCCCGGCCCTGCGGGTCTGTCCTGGGAACGGCTGCGAAATCGGCTGGCGGAAAATCTGCGAGACAGTTGCGGATTTCAGAAATACCGGACAGCGATTACGCTAAATCCCGGACAGCCATT
>CAYUEM010000045.1:0-17301 GCA_964442925.1 uncultured Hyphomonadaceae bacterium | reverse complement strand
CTTACCAAACCGCGGGGTTGTGGAACGAGGTCAAGGACCGGCTTCAGCAGCCCGGCACCGGGCTTTCCGGTGGTCAGCAGCAGCGCCTTTGCATCGCACGCGCCATCGCCGTTGGCCCGGAAGTGATCCTGATGGACGAGCCCTGCTCGGCGCTCGACCCGATCGCGACCGCGCGGGTAGAAGAGCTGATCGACGAATTGCGCCAACATTTCTGCATCGTCATCGTGACCCATTCGATGCAGCAGGCCGCGCGCGTGTCGCAGAAAACCGCGTTTTTCCATCTCGGCAAGTTGGTTGAATTCGGAGACACTGAGGACATTTTCACCAATCCACAGGACAAGCGCACCCAGGATTATGTCACCGGCCGTTTCGGCTGAAGCGAGACACATGTCAGATCACATCGTCTCTGCATTTTCCGACGAGCTTGAGCGTCTGTCGGCCGATCTCCTGCGAATGGGCGGGATTGTCGAGTCGATGATCACCGATGCCTGCCGCGCCATTGTGATCCAGGATCTCACCCTTGCCAGCGAAACCGCACAGCGTGACCTGCTGGTCGATGATATGGAAGCCGATATCGAGCGTCGGATCATCCGGCTGCTGGCGTTGCGCCAGCCGATGGCAGCAGACCTGCGCGCGGTGATCGCGGCGCTGAAAGTGTCCAGCAATCTTGAACGCATCGGCGATCTTTCAAAGAACATTTCGCGCCGGGCGTCGGAGCTGACCGGCGGCGATGTCGAGGGCGCGCTCAAGGGTATCGAGCGGATGGGAAAGGCCGTGCGCGGACAGCTCAATGATGTTCTCGATGCCTTTTCCAACGCCGATGCCGAGGCGGCACTGCGGGTCTGGCAGGGCGATGAGGATATCGACCAGCACTATAATTCGCTGTTCCGCGAGGTGCTGACCTATATGATGGAAGACCCGCGGATGATTTCGTCCGGTGCCCATATGATGTTTATCGCCAAGAACCTCGAACGGGTCGGCGATCATTGCACGAACATTGCAGAGATTGTCCATTACAAGGTTACAGGCAACACGCTCGCCAGCCATACACGGCCGAAAGCCCCCCTGCTGAATGACTGACTGACCAGAGGTCTGGCAAAATGCCGGACGAGACAAGGTGAAACCCGATGAGACCTTATGTCCTGATTGCTGAAGACGACCATGCGGTTGTCGAGCTGCTGAAATACAATCTTGAAAAAGAAGATTATGATGCCGGCTTTGCCATGGATGGCGAAGAGGCGATGATGATGATTGAAGAGCGCGCACCCGATATGTTGTTGCTCGACTGGATGCTGCCGAAAGTGCCGGGGATCGAAGTGTGCCGGCGCGTGCGCGCACGAAACCAGACTGCGAATATGCCGATCATCATGCTTACGGCCCGCTCCGAGGAAACTGACCGGATCCGCGGCCTTGATACGGGCGCAGACGATTATGTCACCAAGCCGTTCTCGACGACCGAACTGATGGCCCGCCTGCGCGCGGTGATGCGACGGATCCGCCCTGGCCTGGTCGAGGACAAGCTGACCATTGGCGACATCACGATCGACAGGTCTGGTCATGCCGTGACCCGCTGCGGCGATGAAGTCCATCTCGGCCCGACCGAATTCCGGCTGCTGGAATATTTCATGCAGCATCCCGGTCGCGTCTTTGCCCGCGAACAGCTGCTCGACAGTGTCTGGGGATCGGATGTCTATGTCGAGCTGCGCACCGTGGATGTGCATGTCGGCCGGTTGCGCAAGGCGCTGCGGCGAGAAGACCGCGACGACCCGATCCGCACGGTGCGCTCGGCAGGCTATGCCCTGAAGGCGGAGTGAAACCTGATTTCAGTCGCTGCGCCTGTCATGTGCCGAGCGCCACAGGAAGCCGGTCAGGCAGAGTGCGAACACACTCGCGGCCATGGCCAATGCGAGCAGCGAGGTTCCCCGCCAGCCGGCCCAGTCATAGGCCGCCGTGGCCGCCCAGCTGGCCATGCCGCCGCCGGTGAACATCATTACGATATAGACTGTCATCAGCCGGGTACGGATATCGCTGGCTGCGCCGAGAAACGTCATCCGGCCGGTAATGTCGATCACCGGGCCGACCAGATTGGTCATCAGGATCGGGACCATCAGAAGCCAGAGGCTGTGGCCGAACAGCGTAAATAGCAGGGTGCCGAAAAGCTGTATCGAGGACATGATCAGCCGCGCACGGCGCGCACCGATCCGGTCGGCCCAGTTGCCGAACCGGGTTGTCATGACAAGATTGACGAGTGTGAAGGCTGCAAGATATCCCACGACATCCACGCCATAACCGAGCGCGGGAAGGTGCAGGCCAAGCCCCATCCATATCGCCAGGAATATACCGAAACTCAGCCCCTGAATCGCGCCCGACAGAAGGATTTCGGGGTTCTCCCGGACAATCGGAAAGATCGAGCCGATCAGCTGGCGATAGGTTCCGCCGGGTGGGTTTTCCAGCTTTTCCCTTGATTCCATGATGAAGGGCAGCAGCAGGCTGATCAGCAACATCAGTCCGGCTGCGATGAAATAGACCGCACGCCAGCCGAAATGCTCACCGATGAACCCGGCCCCGACACGCGCAACAAGTATGCCTGCAATGATGCCCGTGGTCAGGACGGCGGTGACATTGCCGAGCCGGGACGGATCGACACGCCGGGAGACATAGGCTGGCAGCAGATAGGGCGCGATGGTCATGAAACCGAGCAGGGTCGAGGCAAAGACGAAAACGCCGAAGTCGCGCGCGAAGGCCATCGCCGCCAGCGACAGAAACTGGCCGGTCACGAAGATCGAGACAAGACGCCTGTTGCTGAACCGGTCACCGAGCGGCAGCAACAGGAATATACCCACTGCCAACGCGATCTGGTTGAGCGCAGGAACCGCGCCGATCATCGCATCGGAAACCCCATAATCCCTTGCCACCAGCGAAATGATCGGATGGATATAATAGGCATTCGCGGTGACCACGGCGCTTGCAAGGGCAAGCAGGAGAAGCTGCTTCTGACTGAGCCGGCGCGGCGGTGGCGGGTGACCTGCGGGCACAGGCTCCCCAGGCGTTGCTGGCGCGCCCGCCTGAACCGGCTGTGCATCCGAATTGCCACTCAACATTGCACCACCCTGCCCCCCAAACGCCGATTGCGGCCAGCGACGAATGCGCGGCCAGTCATTTATCTTGGACCGCTTTGCCACAGGCTGGAAAGCCCTCGTGGACATGCCGCTTTTGCTGTGACATACAGCGCGCTTTCACGCATTCACTCAATTGCAAGAGACAAGGCTTGGCGATCTGCCGGGCGCTCAAGGACACAGCCGAAATGGAAGTCACCGAAACCAAGGTCGAAGGCCTCTCACGCACCTACCAGATCAAGGTCACGGCTGCCGAACTGCAGCACAAGCTTGATGCAAAGATCGAGGAAATGCGCCCGCAGATGCGTCTGAAGGGTTTTCGGCCCGGCAAGGTTCCCGCCTCGCACATTCGCAAGATGTTCGGGCGCTCGATCATGGGCGAACTGGTTGAGGACACGGTGCAGGAGAGCAACCAGAAAGCCATTGAAGACGCCGAAGTGCGCCCCGCTTCACAGCCGCAAATCGATATGGACAGCGAGATTGAAGCCGTGCTCGAAGGCAATGCGGACCTGGCTTATGTGATGCATGTCGATGTGATGCCGCAATTCGACCCGGCCGACCCTGTGGAAATCGAGATCGAACGCCCGGTTGCCGAGCTTGCCGATGAAGAGCTTGCCGACGCACTGAAAAACCTCGCCGAGCAGAACACCCGCTTCGAGGCGCGCGGCAAGACGGCCAAGGCACGCGAAGGCGACGCTGTGGTGATCGATTTTGTCGGCAAGATCGATGGCGAACCGTTCGAGGGCGGCGCAGCCGAAGGCCAGGCGGTCGAGATTGGCGCTGGCCGCTTCATTCCGGGCTTCGAAGACCAGCTGGTCGGCGTGAAGGCCGGCGAGGAAAAGGAAATCGAGGTTACCTTCCCGGAGGACTATCCGGCAGAGAACCTCAAGGGCAAGCCTGCGGTCTTCGAGATCAGGGTCGAAGAGGTGCGCGAGCCGAAGACACCCGAAATCGACGAGGATTTCGCCAAGGGGCTGGGGCTTGAAAGCCTTGACCAGCTGAAGGAAATGATGACTCGCCAGCTACAGGCCGGCTATGATCAGGCCAGCCGCAGCAAGGCCAAGCGCCAGTTGCTCGACGCGCTCGACAAGCGCCATGATTTCGAGCTGCCACCGCAAATGGTCGAGCAGGAATTCGAGCAGATCTGGCAACAGCTGATGCAGGAGAAACAGGCCGGCAATCTCGACGAAGACGAAGCCGCGCGCGATGAAGACGAGCTGAAAACCGATTATCGCAAGATCGCCGAGCGCCGCGTGCGTCTCGGGCTGGTGCTCGCGGAAATCGGCCGCATCAACACGATCCAGATCACCGAGCAGGAAGTTCAGGGCGCACTGATCGCCGAGGCGCGCAATTATCCCGGACAGGAACGCCAGGTCATCGAATTCTTCCAGAAGAACCCGAGCGCCATGGCGCAGCTGCGCGCACCGATCTATGAGGACAAGGTGGTGGACCACATCCTCGCGGTCGCAAAGATCACCGACAAGACGGTCAGCAAGGACGAACTGTTCGCGGAAGACGAAGAACCCGAACTGCGCTGATCCGGGATCGAACCTCGCCATGAGGGCCGCGGGGGCAGCCGTCCCGAACCCTCATCGGAGAGGAGCGCGCCGTTAAGTGCGCGTCTCGAAGGATGGCAGCCACAGCACCAACCCGCCGATGCTTCGAGACGGTCCTTGCGGACCTCCTCAGCATGAGGTTCGGGGTGGCTGTAAAGTCCGCATCCCGAACCCTCATCGGAGAGGAGCGGCCAAAAGGCCGCGTCTCGAAGGATGGCAACCACAGCACCAACCCATCGATGCTTCGAGACGGTCCTTGCGGACCTCCTCAGCATGAGGTTCGGGGTGATGGGTATCGCCCTGTATCTGGCTCCGCCACCCTGCCCGGCCCGGCCTGCTCCTGCTGTGCCATTGCATGCCACTCATGCATCCCGCGAGAAGTCTTGCGCGGGGCGAAGCAACAATCAAGCGCAGATGTGGCTCAGGCGGCCTCGCGTTCGGACTTGTCGCGGCGCTGGCCGAGTTCCATTTTCACACGCTCTGCCAGCACCTTGACCGTGAACGGCTTGGGGATGAACGAGACCTGCCGGTCCTCGTCGAGCTGTTTGGCAATGTCGCGCTCAGCATAGCCGGAGATGAAGATGATCCGCGCATCCCCGAGATAATCGCGCGCCTCCTTCATCAGCGTCGGCCCGTCCATGCCGGGCATCACCACATCGGAAATGATCAGGTCGAAGCTGCATGGATTCTCTTCGAGGATGGCCAGGGCCTCCTCACCATCGCAGGCCTGTTCGACCTCATAACCGCGCGAGACCAGCAGCGAGGCGGCAATGCTGCGCACCCCGTCCTCATCCTCGACCAGCAGGATGCGCCCGCGCCCGGAAAGATCCACAGGCCGCGCCGCTGCCGGAACCTCGGCGATCTGATCGGGCGCTTCGTCGGGCAGCTGCGAGGCATCCAGCGCCGGCAGGTAGATCTGAAAGGTCGTGCCCTTGCCGACCTCCGAAATCGGGCAGATATAGCCGCCCGACTGCTTGATGATGCCATACACCGTCGACAGGCCAAGCCCTGTTCCGACACCCACTTCCTTGGTGGTGAAAAAGGGCTGGAAGATCTTGTCCATCGCGCTGGCGGGAATGCCGTGACCGGTGTCCTCGACCTCGATCAGCAGATAATCGCCCTGCTCGACAAAGCCAAAGCCGCGTTGATAGGCCTCTGCCGCCGTGGTGGAACTGGTGCGAATGATCAGCTTGCCGCCGGATTTGTGCTTGAGCATCGCATCGCGTGCATTCGTCGCAAGGTTGATGATCGCGGTTTCAAGCTGGTTCTTGTCCGCCTTGATCGCCGGCAGGTCGCGACCGTGCCGGATGTCCAGTTCGATCCGCTCATCAAGGATCTGGCGCAGCAGGATCGAGAATTCCGACAGGAAATCCGTGACATTCATCACGTCGGACTTGAAGGTCTGCTGGCGCGCATAGGCCAGCAACATCCGCACAAGATCGCGTGCACGCACCGAAAACTCATGGATCGATTTGAGATTCTGGTAGGACGGATCACCAACCGGATGGCGCGTCACCAGTGTGTCGGTGTTCAGCATGATACCGGTCAGGACATTGTTGAAATCATGCGCCACACCGCCGGCAAGCTGGCCGATGGCCTGCATCTTCTCGCCCTGCGCAAGCCGCATTTCCAGCTGTCTCTGCTCGGTCATGTCGATGACATACGCCACGGAAGGACGGCCATTCGCACCAAGCGTCACAAAGACATTGACATGCCGCGTCTGCTCACCGCCCAGCTGCAGTCCGACCGGCTTGTCGATCGCATTGACAAGATCGGCAGACAGGGCCTCCGGCCCGTCATCGGCCACAAACAGGTCTGCGAAACGCCCACCAGGCGCCGCACGGCCATCGGTCAGGCCCATCAGCGCGCGATTGGTATCGATGATCACCGCATTGCCGACCGAATCCCCGTCGAGCCGCACTGCACCGAACGGTGCATCGTCAAACATCGGATCGCCCGCTTCGCGCGTGGGTCGGCTGGCCGAGCCCATTGTGAGCCTGTCGGCCGACAGAGTGTGCTGGTTCGGAAGGATCACCACGCGGCCATGCGCGCTGACGCCCTTGCCGACCCATGTCGAGATGGCATGAACCGGCACTTCAACACCATCGCGGGCGCGAAGCATGATATCGGCGCGCCCGGCCGCGCCCGACTTGCGATCGCGCGACAACAGCTTGACAAATTCCGGACGCATCATGTCGTCGGCCATCACACCATTGACATCTTCAGGCAGACCCAGCAATTCGCGCAGCCAGCCATTGGCATAGCTGATCGCGCCGTCCGGTCGGAGCACGAGAAAGCCCAGCGGCGCATCGTCAACATAAAGCGAGCGCATATCGGCTGCACCCGTGGCATCTTCGCTGCCGACCAGCCTGCGCAGGCGCCAGAGCACACGCGCACGCGGCAGGGCAGAAACAGCAACTTCATACTGGGTCGGAATGCCATCTGTGCCCAGACTGATCGGAGGCAGCACTTCGCGCCGCGCCGTGCCCTGCTTGGCAGCCTTGGCAAGCCGGTAGACCGGCGCAGAAATACCGGGAGTGGCACCAAACAGCCGATCCACCGAGACCGCTCCACCGACATCGCCGGGCCGCGTCAGTGCCGTGTCCATCAATTGCAGATAGGCTGAATTGGCCGCCACCGGCGCGCCGCCGCGATCCGCAACCAGAACCGCCTCGTCGAGGGCTTCAATCCACTGGAAACGCGGGCTTTCAGGCGTTGTGGCCGCAGCGGCTGACCCACGCTCGGGGAAAAGACCCAGCCGGCGACCGGCCCCGCGCAGAACCCAGAGCAGGAAAACCATGCCACCCGCGGCAAGCGCAATCAACAATATCGGTCCGGTCGCACCGACCGCCTTGGGCCAGGCAATCGCCACACTGGCAGCCGCCATCGCAAGCAGGAGACTCCCCCAGAACAGCAACTGCAGCGCGTCGAAACGCTCGTCAGCCTGCACTCGCGCTTCGGGCGGCTCTTCAATCGCCGTTTGCTCTTCCATCACCAGATACTCTCCTGCGATACGCGTGACATCCTGCAGCGATTCGCCCACCCTTTGGCCATGACAATCAACCCATGGCCGGTCACTCTGCAAGATCTTTGCGGGGTCCAGCGATAGCTGCAAAAGGTTAACGAACCCGAAAAAGATGTTAAGAGTGAACTCACAAAACGGTAATCTTCCACTTCTGGAGCACGTCTATCATGAAATCTGCAGCCACCGCCCTGACACTTGTCCTGTTTGTCGCCAGTTGCCAGACTTCTGAAGACGCCCGCACGCAAGACGCAGCTGAAGGCGTGCGCGAGGCGGCACAGGTCACCAGCCCGCCCCCCTCAGCAAGTGAGATCAGCGAAACCGAAGCCATCAACGCCTTTTTCGAGGAGAATTTCCAGGCCGCGATTGCCCGCAGCCCGATGCGCCAGACCTATCTTGGCATAAAGACCGATTATGACAAATGGGACGACGCCTCGATCGAATTTGAACGCCAGGAACTGGAGCTGCGACGCCAGGCGGTCGCCGAAATGCGTGAACGCTTCGACTATGACGCGCTTGACGCTCAGGCAAAACTCTCCTGGCGAATGGCGCTATATCAGCTTGAACAGTCCGAGGCGGACTGGCCATTCCGTCATCATGGCTACACGTTCAACCAGATGTTCGGCGTCCAGTCAGGCATACCCGCTTTTCTGATCAATCAGCATCGCATTGCCAGCGAGTCCGACGCACTGGCCTATATTGCCCGGCTTTCCGGCGTTCGTGAGTATCTCGGCCAGAATCTCGAAAATGCGAAAACCTCCTATCAGCGCGGCATTCAGCCGCCAAAGTTTGTCTATGAATATATCATCTCCGACAGTGAAAACCTGCTGAGCGGATATCCGTTTGAGGGGTCTTCAGACACGCCTTCAACATTATATGAAGACCTGAAGAACAAGCTCGACGCACTTGTTGCCAAAAATGAAATGAGCGAGACGCGCGCCGGCGAACTCCTGGACGCGGGGCGCGATGCACTGGTCAGGCAGGTCGGCCCGGCTTATCGCGAACTGATCGCAGTCATGCGCGCGCATCAGGCCACGGCGAGCACAAAGGACGGCGTGTGGAAACTGCCGCAGGGACGTGCATATTACGAAACGCGCCTGAAGGCGCGCACAACCACGGACATGACCGCCGATGAGATCCACCAGCTTGGTCTCGATGAAACCGCCCGGATCCATGACGAGATGCGCACGATCATGGCGAAGGTTGGTTTTGCAGGCACACTTCAGGAATTTTTCGAATTGATGCGGACCAATCCGCGCTTCATCAAGCCCGATACCGAGGCCGGGCGGGCCGACTATCTTTCCGAGGCCGAAGCGCTGATCAGCGGGATGAAGGCAAGGCTCCCTGAAGTGTTCAATCGCTTTCCGAAGGCTGACATGATCGTCAAACGGGTTGAACCCTTCCGCGAGCGCTCCGCTGGAAAGGCTTTCTATCAGCGCCCGTCCGCAGACGGCTCAAGGCCTGGCATCTATTATGCCAATCTCTACAACATGACCGACATGCCGACCTATCAGATGGAAGCGCTTGCCTATCATGAGGGCATCCCCGGCCACCATATGCAGATTGCCATCCAGCAGGAACTGGAGGGGATTCCGATGTTCCGGAAATTCTCCGGCGTGACCGCCTATTCGGAAGGATGGGGGCTGTATTCGGAATATCTCCCCAAGGAGATGGGCTTCTACGAGGATCCGTATTCCGATTTCGGACGGCTTGCGATGGAGCTTTGGCGCGCTGCGCGCCTCGTCGTCGATACCGGACTGCATGACAAGCGATGGACACGCGAAGAAGCGATCGGCTGGCTACTGGAAAACACACCGAACCCGGAAGGCGATTCGCGCAAGGCAATTGACCGCTATATCGTGATGCCCGGTCAGGCCACAGCCTACAAGATCGGCATGCTGAAGATTCTGGAGCTGCGTGAGCGGGCCCGGACCGAGCTTGGCGCGACGTTCGACATTCGCGATTTCCACGATGTGATCCTCAGGAGCGGTCCGCTTCCGCTGACCATTCTTGAAGAACAGGTCGACGCCTATATCGCCGAGACCAGAACGGGCTGACGGCGGACAGGGAGCCCGCGAAAATCAGTGCCGGAAATGGCGCATGCCGGTGAACACCATGGCAAGGCCGGCATCATCAGCCGCCGCGATCACCTCATCGTCGCGGATCGAGCCGCCCGGCTGGATCACCGCGGTTGCCCCGGCCGCAGCGGCCTGGAGCAAACCGTCGGGGAAGGGAAAGAACGCATCAGACGCCGCCACGCAGCCACGGGTCTTCGGCTCGCGCCAACCGGCGGCTTCTGCGGCATCCTCGGCCTTGCGCGCGGCAATCCGAGCGCTGTCGATCCGGCTCATCTGACCAGCACCAATGCCAACCGTCGCGCCATCTCTGGCATAAACGATCGTGTTCGATTTCACATGCTTTGCAACCCGCCAGGCAAACAGCAAATCGGCCATCTGTGCTGCATCCGGCGCGCGCTGCGTCACCGTGCGCAATTCATCCGGCCTGACCCGGCCATTGTCGCGCGACTGCACCAGCAAGCCGCCAGCCACTGATTTGACCACTTCGCCCGGCTGTGCGGGGTCTGGCAGCCCCTCGGTAACAAGCAGGCGAAGGTTCTTTTTCCTTGCAAACACCGCTATCGCCGCAGCATCTGCGCCCGGCGCGATCACCACCTCTGTAAACACCGCCGTAATCGCCTCGGCCAGCGGGCCGGTCAGCGCGCCGTTGACAGCAACAATGCCGCCGAAAGCCGAAACAGGATCGCATGACAAAGCCTTGTGATAGGCTTCGACATGATCATCGCCCAGCGCCACACCGCACGGATTGGCGTGTTTGATGATCGCAACGGCCGGTCGGTCCGTGCCCAGTTCGCCGATCAGTTCGAATGCCGCATCAGTATCATTGATATTGTTGTAGGACAGCGCCTTGCCCTGCACCTGACGGGCGGTCGCGACCCCGGCTCGCGGCTCCCCGGTTGCATAGAAACCGGCTGTCTGGTGCGGGTTTTCGCCATATCGAAGCGGCTGGATCAGCCGGCCGCCAAAGCCAGTCCATTGCGGCGAGACCTCGCCAAGCTGGCGCGCATACCATGAACTGATCTGCGCATCATAGGCGGCTGTGCGGGCATAAGTGAGAGCGGCAAGACGCCGGCGCAACCCGCCACTGACATGACCCTCACTGGCTTGCATCTCTGCCAGCACTTCATCAAGATCGCTGCTGTGTGTGCAGACCGTGACAAAACCGGCATTCTTGGCCGCCGCGCGCAACATTGCCGGCCCGCCGATATCGATATTCTCTATGGCTGTGTCGAAGTCCGCGCCGCCTGCCACCGTGTCTTCGAACGGATAGAGATTGATGTAGACCAGATCGATTGGCGCGATATCGTGCGCCCGGGCCGCCTCGACATGTTCTGGCAGATCACGTCGGAACAAGAGGCCACCATGAACGACCGGGTGCAGCGTCTTGACCCGTCCATCCATCATTTCAGGAAATCCAGTCAAATCGGCAACATCACGCACGCCAAGCCCGGCTGCCTTGAGCGCGCGGGCCGATCCGCCCGTGGAGACCAGTTCAACACCCATATCGGCGAGTCGGCGCGCGCGATCGACAAGACCTGACTTGTCTGAAACAGAAATCAGTGCCCGGACGATCCGGGTCGGGGACTCATTCATGGCGCGCTCTTCTTTCTGTCTGCCGCAGGCGATCTGGAGGCCGATTGCGGTAATCGCGGCGTGCCTGCGCGTCAAGCGCCTGCCGCTTCCTTCATCCGCAAATGCAGAGTCTGGCCATATTCCGGCACCAACCGCCCGAGCAGTTCAAGCGCCTTGACACGCTCGCGCCGCCGGGCCGCCCTTATCAGGCTGGCCAGCATCAGATCGAAACTGTCATCGACACCATTGACACCATCAACCTTCAGGATGCCATCAACCGGCGTCGAAGACAGATCCTCGAATGCATGGGTCAATTCTTCGCAAAGTTTTTCACCCGGCCGCAATCCGGTATGCCTGATCATGATATCGACACCGGGCACCTTGCCACGCATGCGGATCATCGCTTCAGCGAGGCTCTCGATCCGGATGGGTTCGCCCATATCCAGCACGAAAAGCCCCGGTCGCTCGCCGTCGATCATCATGGCTCCCGCCTGCAGCACAAGTGCCGCGGCCTCCTCGACCGTCATGAAATAGCGGGTGGCATCGGGATGGGTGACCGTGACCGGACCACCGGCCTCGATCTGTTCGTTAAACAGCGGCACAACCGAACCGGACGAGCCCAGCACATTGCCAAACCGCACCAGCGCCGGTGCCAGGGCTCCGGCTTTCGCGATCCGCGAGATCGCAATCTCGGCCAGCCGTTTGGTCGCGCCCATGACATTGTCGGGATCGACCGCCTTGTCAGTGGAGATAAAGACAAACCGTTTTGCGCCGAATTTGATGGCTGCGCGCGTCACATTCATCGCGCCGTCAACATTGGTCAGTATCGCTTCACAGACATTGCGTTCCATCAGCGGCACATGTTTCAGCGCCGCAGCATGAATAACGATTTCGAGCTGGAATTCACCCATCACCTGATCGAGGCGCGCCGCGTCGCGGACATCGCCGAGAACCGGTTCGATTTCTGCCAATGGGAAGTCCCGCTTCAGCAGATACTCCGCTCGATAAAGATTGTATTCCGAGGCATCCAGCAAGACGAGCCGGGAGGGCCCCTGAGCCAGGCATTGGCGGGCCAGTTCAAGGCCGATCGTTCCACCACCGCCGGTCACAAGAACCCTGGACCCTGCAACCAGTCGGGTCACCGGCGCGACATCAAGCGTGCGTTCAGGGCGCGTCAGCAGGTCAGCCGGACGCAGATCGAGAAGCTCCGGGGCGCTGTCGCTTGGTGCCAGCGCAATCACCTTGCTGCCCATACGCGCAACGATTTCAAGGATCTGGTTCATGATGACAGGGCTGCGCGCTTCGCCCGTCACAGCAACCCACGGCACCTCGTTATAGCGCGCCTTCAGGATTTCCAGCACATATTGCAGCTGACCCATATCACCAAGGACTGGCACGCCCCTTATCGCGCGACCGGGCTCTGCGGCGTCAACCTGAAGCAGGCCGAGCGTGTTCACCTTGGCCCCGTCGGGCGCACTTCTCAGGCTTTTCAAGACGGCTGCGAGTGCGACCGTATCACCGACAAGAACAGCCTTTGGCGCGTCGCGCTGGGCTGTTCGGAAGAATTGGAGAGGCCGCTGGGTCGTGCGCATCAACGCCAGCATGCGACCGGTAAAAAGCAGCACAATCCAAACACCCGTGGCCCAGAAAAGGCTCGAATGCGGCAAACCGACAAGCCCGTTCCAGACCAGCAAAACCGGCAGGAAGATCAGGACGGTCAGCGCGACGGCCTGCAGAATGCGAACCGTATCTTCCGCCCCCAGATGCCGCCAGACCTGCCGGTGGACGTCCGTCAATATGAAGGCAATCAGCGCAGCCAAACCAAAGGTCAGACCAGCAACGCAGGAAAGGGCGATGAAGTTTGCTGGCAGCCCGCCTGAAGTCATCCAGAGCGCAAACAAGGCCACGATCATCGCGACGATAGCGGCGATCACATCAAAAGCCAGCGTCATCGCCATGGCCCGGCGGGCTTCTGAACTCGCCGTCATCATGCCGCCCGCTCCCTGATGAATGCCCAGCGCACGCAATTGGGCGGACCGCTGCCATCCCCATTCGAGTCGGCCTGGCCCGATAACACGATCTGCTGGTTGCGCTCAACCGTTCCGCGCGAGAGATAGATGCTGGCCTCAAGACGGGCCCCGGCATGCGAGGTCTTGAACAGCCAGCGCGCGCCATTGGCACATACAAGGCTGATCGCCTCGAGCCCCATCATCGCCTCACAGCCTGGATGCAGATGGAAACGAATCTCGAAACCGATTTCCTGTGGCGCGTCCTCCGGGGGGCACGAAACCGGGCGCACAAGGCTGTCTTCACCGGTCAGCCGAGCGCCGTCAGCTGCAAGGAACAGCCGGCGCCTGTGCAACAGGCCGAAACTTTCTCGATAACCGGAATGTTGTGCCTCCAGCCAGATCTCATCGGCTTCTTCCAGTCGCCTCGCTGAAATACCGTCTGGGCCGACCGGACAGAGCATGCGCGAGACCGGATTGCGGACAAAAGCAGCACTGTCACGACCGCCGAGCACCAGCGTGGAATGCGCCCCCGTACGTCGCACGGCAGCCTGCCAGTCAACATTGACCTCGCGGGAAAACCCGCATGATGTGACGATACGCGCGGGCCCATCGGCAAGTTCAAAGCCCAATGCGCCGGCATGCGCAAGATCGCCGAACGGCTGCTCAGGCCCCGCGCCAACATCAAGCAGCAGCTGCACGCTGGCGCGTTGCAGCTTCTGGAAACCCGATTTCGGGGAAAAGCTGAAACGGCGCGGTGCGCTTTCAAGCGCAGAAAGGACAGCATCGACCTGCTCGGGACGCGCCTCACCGGAGTCATTGAACGCGAACAGTGCGCCATCATCGCAGCGCAGGAAATTCAGCATCGAACCCATTCGCGCCAGCCACCGGTCGAAAAAGTCCGGAACGCGCAGACCTTTCCCACTCAGCAGGCCGCGCAGGCTGATCAGGTCGCTCATGACATTGAGAAGGCGCTGCGGACTGCGACTGACATGGCCGCCATCGGGCAGGATCTGTGCAGTGCATTCGGCCTCCAGCCGGTCGAGCGCTTCGTCGGCTGTTACCCCATCACCGGCCAGTGCCGGCATCGCTGCCAGAACCACAAGGCTGCGAAAACGCGCCTCGACATCACTGGCCTGATCGCAAAGTGCCGCAATGTGCACAGTTTGGCGGTGCAGGTTCTGCAACCTCTCGGAGCCGGCCCGCCCCTGAGACGGACCAAACAGAAGACTGGCACTCAACAGCCAGTTCCAGACACGATCCGCTGTTGGGCCCAGCCGCCAGGCAAAGCCATCAAATGCGCCGAAATCCTCAATCCATGCGTCGACCAGCCAGCGCCCAAGCTCGCGTCCAGCTTCGCCCTGCGCGGCAAGATCAGCAAGCCAGTCGAACCGGTGAATGCGGTCACGGAAATGAAGGGTGGCATCGCGTGCCCATGGACGCTCCTCCATGCCGAGCTCAATCCGCTCAAGCCCGGTCCGCCAGACACCACGCAGCAGGGCTTCGCCTCGCAGATCATCAGGTGGAAACACAGCAACAAGGGCCGAAAAATCGAACGCGGGCTTTACACTCATCGGTCGTTTCAGCCAGGCTGCAGCGCCCGATCTGACCGATTCACCCGAGGCACCACGGAACCTTTCCCACAGTGCGGCATCTTCCTGCGGATCTCGCCGCCGGTTTACATTTTCAGGTCGCAACCCGCTCATCACGCCGTCCACTCATGATACTAAACCCAGACGCCGGGCCGGAGCGCGGCTATGTTGCCTTCATATGCCTCCTGGCCGCCGTTGAAGACCGCAGAGCCCGCAACCAGAGCATTGGCACCTGCCGTGATCGCCATTGCTGCCGTTTGCGGATTGATACCGCCATCAACTTCCAGAATGACCTCCCGTCCGGTCTCGTCAATCATGGCGCGCAGTTGGGAAATCTTTTTCAACTGGCTTTCGATAAATCGCTGGCCGCCAAAACCCGGATTGACGCTCATCACCAGGACGAGATCGATATCACCAATCACCGGGGCAACCATTTCCACCGGTGTCGCAGGATTGAGAGCCACCCCTGCGCGCATCCCAGCCGCCTTGATTGCCTGCAGCGTGCGGTGCAGGTGCGAGCCGGCTTCCGGGTGAACCGTCAATATATCCGCGCCCGCTTTGGCAAATTCGTCGATGAACGGATCGACCGGAGCAATCATCAGGTGCACGTCGAAGGGCTTTGCCGAATGTGAACGCAGGCTCGCGACGACCGGCGGTCCGAGTGTCAGGTTCGGGACAAAATGGCCGTCCATGACATCAACATGGATCATGTCTGCCCCGGCCGCATCAATCGCCGCGATTTCCTCGCCGAGCCGGGCAAAATCGGCAGCCAGTATTGACGGCGAGATCAGCACCTTTGTCATGCCGGTTTGCCTAATGCGAAACCGCCATTCACACAAGGCAAATGGCGGCCGCGACAGCTGAATTTTGCGTATTGGCTCAATGGCCGATCAAGGCGAGCCAGACGGATCAGACCGCAGGTGTTACAATCACACCGTCAGAGCGGAAAGTGACGTTCACCGGAGTGCCGGGCGTGATATAGATATCGGCACCCTGGACGATTTCCTTGACCTCGCCGCTGTCGAAACGCACCGTATAGGCCAGCCCTGCGCGGGTATTGATCGCCTTGCCGGCTTGATTTCCCGCCATACCGCCGAGCACTGCGCCGGCAATGCCGCCAGCGGTCTGCGCCTTGTCGCCACCACCCAGTTCAGAGCCGGCGAGCCCGCCAAGAACGGCACCTGTCGCAGCGCCAATGATCGAATTGTCGGGACGAATGCGCACTTCGCGCACAGCCGTGACGGTTCCCGTGCGAACGGTGGCGGCCTCGCGCACACCGGTTGAACTGACCTCATTTGCGCCATAGCTGCCGGCACAGCCAGCAAGCGCGAGCGTCATCGCGGCAAAGGCACCTGCCATCATGCGGTTCGGGCGCGCGGCGAGTTTGGAAACTGTCGGTGTCATGGTTTTCGTGTGCTCCTTTGCACTGTATTGGAATGTTGCCAGTCTTAGTCTGACGGGTTGAACGCGATATGAACCGACGAAGGCCATATTACGGCACCCGCCTCGAAACCCATGAAATCTTTGTCATTCAGGCGTTTTCGACGGCGCGAAGGCGCGAGATGAAAAAGGCATCATGCGCGAATCCTTCGCCCGGAACTGTGACGAGATCGCCATCCGGCGTGCGTCCCGCTTCGAAACCGGCACATTCAGCCGCGTCTGGCGGGTCGCGCTCCCAACCGCCGCTGGCCAGCGCCTGCGCGATCACATCCTCCCCTTCCGCGCGCAGCGGCGTGCAGACGCAATAGACCAGCCGCCCACCCACAGCCAGCATTGCCCGCGCACCTGCCAGCAGACGGGCCTGAACCTCCGGGAAGCGCGCAATATCCTGCTGCGTCTTGATCCACGCCCCCTCGGGATGGCGACGCAGCGTGCCCAGCGCAGAGCATGGCGCATCCAGCAACACCGCATCGAGCGGCGCAACCGGGCGCCAGTGCCCTGCATCCGCCGCGACCACTTCGACCCTTTCGCCGAGCCCCGTGCGCTGCAGGTTTTCCTCCAGCCGCTTCAGCCGCTGGCGCGAGCGATCAATCGCGATGACATGGGCACCGGTGGCGGCCAGTTGCAGCGTCTTGCCGCCAGGCGCAGCGCACAGGTCGGCCACGCTCTGACCCGCCCGCGCGCCCAGCAGCCTCGCCGGCAGCGCCGCCGCGGCATCCTGAACCCACCATTCGCCAGCCGCGTAACCGTCAATCTCTTCGACCGCCTGCATGTCGAGCGCGAGGCTGCCGCCGGGAAGGCGCGCGGCACCAATGCGCCCGGCCAGATCCTCGGCCGCCCCGCGCGCGGTCAGGTGCAAGGCCGGCGGGTCGAACTGCGCGCCAGCCAGTTGCAAGGCCCGCGCCACACCGAGACTGTC
>CAYUEM010000044.1:0-17412 GCA_964442925.1 uncultured Hyphomonadaceae bacterium | reverse complement strand
GATAGGACTCAACGACCTGCAGGTAGCGCCGCTCACCGCTTCGATTGATGCGCACGAACATACCTACATAATAACGCTGAGTCCCATATTTAACAACATAAGAAATTACTCTTGCGTGTGACTACAGCATTCAGGCTGCCCAACCCAGCCAACCCACTGACTTGACTCGACAACGGCCCCGGAGTGAACGCAAATAAGAGCTGATTTTGTCGAACTTGGGTGGTTTGTTTCAGGCCTCGATAGACAATTATCTACATAAACGGGACATAGATTATGCGACACAAGCACGGTGATGATTTCAAGAGAGGGTCGGCTGCGCCGGCGCTTAGCAGCGGCTTTCCGCGCAAGCGCGTAGCCGGCGATCTGAGGGTCTGGCTTTCGACTTTGAGCAAGTGGATTTCGGCGCAAAGGCATAAGGAGCGAGATATCCTCAACTGAGACGGATCAGAAAACGATCGAGGATCGCTTTCCCTTCGAAGCGAAGGCGTTCTTTGCAAGTCAGAAGTCAAGCGATACGCTTTAATTAATACTTGGAGGAACGCTCGGGCGATTGAGCGGCTGTGCCGTGAGTAAATGGCGAAATTCCGAGGCGGGCCTTGCGGCGACGCTCAGGGCTAATCTTCGGCGGTGGGGATTGCAACAGCGCGCGGGGTGGACGGGTTCAGCAATCGCCGACTTTGGCCTTATCAGACGCATTTCTTATTACATATTTTTAATAAATATCATGCAGCCATCGACAATCGAAATAGGGTCATATGATGCAAATAAAACGGCCACCGAAAATTCAGGACGCCTCAGTCGTAGCTTCAACGAATGGACCAGCGTGTTTGGCGCCGCTAAAATGACCACAGCGCTGCGCGATCGATTCACCCATGACTGCCACATCCTTGAGACAGGCAATGACAGCTCTCGCTTCGAGGCTAGCCCCGAGACAGCGGGAAAGAAACGAAAGGAGACAGCCGCATTGACGCCAAGATGACGCATAAAGTATATAAATCGCCTTGGTCTAACCTCAGTTACAATGCCGGGTCACTTCTCAACGACAATGAACGTCAATGACAACGAACAGCCGTATACATGGTCGCAACCGAAATCATGTAAAATTCTACCGAACATCTCTTGCCCATTGGGAGCCATCCAGACACGGGCCAAAGACCAATCAGATTGACATGACTCAGACGGTCACGACGCCAGAGCTGCGAGCCTATGAATTCATTGCGGCCGATCATGGCTCGGGCGAGTTCATTGGTGCCCATGCCTCCTAAAGCGCAAGCCGGTGGCAGGCCCTCAAGCCGATCCGTCAGGGCTTCGCGCGCCACTTTGGCGGCTTATCCACCACCACGATTACGGCTCAAACGACATGTCAGACGACTTGCAGAACGAGATCAACAGGTTCGGCATCGAAAGCTCGCCGGCCTTCGTCCCCCAGCCAAAGGGCAGAGGTATGGCCAAGCACGCTATCCGCACCCCCAAAGACCAGCTGCTCTGGAAGCAAGACTTCGCAACAGTGAAGGTTGTCAAACAGGCGCTGGCTGACTTTGCGACCGAGTACAGTGCAACATGGATCCGCCAGCGCCACGGTTACAAAGCAGCCGATCAGATTGGGGCTGAACAAAAAGGCCTTGCACCCGAAGCCGCCAAGGAGATTATTGCGGTTTCGTGATCAGCGCAGCGCACCGTCTCAAACCCTTGCCCCAGCACAAAGAATGCGGTGATACCTGCATGAGCAATAATTGATGAACGTTTTTGCAAAGGACCTGTGATATTGGAACCTCTGAGACAAACGGATGAGGGACAGAAAAACCGTCCTGAGACACCAAAGCCTCCTGCGGATGGTTCCTCTGCTGTCGACGCTGGGAACAAAGTCGCCGCAATGCCACGGCGTCAGGTGTTGGTGATTTTGGGCATGCACCGCTCGGGCACCAGCGCACTGACCCGTGTGCTCAACTTGCTTGGGGGCCAAGTGCCGCAAACCCTTATGGGCGGCGATGAGTCCAACACGACCGGTCACTGGGAATCCACAGTGGTGCGGGCGCTGAACGACGATGTTCTCGCCTCTGGTGGATCGCACTGGCAGGACTGGCATGCTTTTCAGCCACGCTGGTATGATACCGCCGAACCCGATTTCTTCCTGCCTCGCGCCCTGCAGGTTCTAAATGACGAATTCGACGATGCCCCGATGATCGTCTTCAAGGACCCACGGGTTTGTCGGATCTTTCCGTTCTGGCGCAGCGTTTTTGCCGAAGCAGGCCTCGAACCCCGGATCGTTCTGGCCGTGCGCCATCCGGTTGAAGTTGCCGCTTCTCTCGATAAACGTAACGGACTTTCTGTCATACACGGATTGCTACTCTGGCTCCGTCACGTGCTGGAAGCCGAACATGCCTCGCGGGGGATGGTCCGGGCCGTTGTGTCTTTCGAGAGTTTTATAACAAACCCTCGCAACGTGGCGGTTTCCCTGCAGGACCAACTTGGGGTGATCTGGCCACGCCTGTCGGAATACATCTCTGAAAAGATCGATGGCTTCGTCGATCCTTCCTTGCGTCACCATGTGTCAGACGATCAGAGAAAGGCCAGCGATGCGCCCGTTCTGCGCAGTTGGCTGGCCGAGGTTTACGGCATCATGCTGCGCTGGAGCGAAAGCGGCGAGGACACCGCCGATCATGCCGCTTTGAACAAGATGCGTCAGAGCCTGAACGATCTGTCCACTCCTTTGCACGAGGTAATTGCTACGCTGGACGAGACGAACAGCGAAAAAAAAACCTTGAGAGAAACCGTCAGAAATCGTGATGCCGAGCGGGTGGAGCTCAAAACGGCTGTCGAAACCCTGACTCGCCAATCCACTACAGAGAAGGCCGAGCTTCAAGAAGCGCTGAACACGAGCAAGGCGGAGCGCGCAGCAGCAGACAAGGCCGCCGAGGCGGCGAGAGCCGATCTGACACGCCAGAACGAGGTGCTTCAGGAGGCGCTGAACACGAGCAAGGCGGAGCGCGCAGCAGCAGACAAGGCCGCCGAGGCGGCGAGAGCCGATCTGACACGCCAGAACGAGGCCATGCAGGCAGAGTTACGGGAAGCTCAGGATCGTCTGTCGCAGACCGAAAGCGCTCTTCGCCAGCGCGCTCATGAGGCCGATCAAACAGCCACTGCTTTGCGGGCGGCCAACGCGGTCCTCGCGGACCGCGAGCATCAGAATTCCGAGCTTCGTACCGAGCTGTCGAGGACAGAGGAACGGCTTGCCCAGCAGAAGACCGAGCTGGAAAAGGCGCAAAATCGGCTTGAAAAGAAAGAGGCTGAACTGCTTCAGGTGCGCGAACAAGGCGAACGTGATCTGGCCCAGAGATTTGAAGAACTCGGCGCGCTGACCCGGCAGTTGATTGACCGGGAGAATTCGCTGGGCGACGAGGGGGCGCAGCTGTCCAAAGAGGTCGCAGCAATGCGTCAACAGCCGTCGGTACATGAAGAGCCGATCAAGACCGGGCAGTCTGCCCTTAGCGATGTGGTGAACGAAAACACCGCGCTTCTGGCACCGTCTGAACAGGACCACGGGTTGGCAGGGCGGATGTCCGAGACAATCCGCGCAATCATTGAAGGCGGCGTTCTGGGCAGCCACCCTGTGCGGCGCGTATCCGACCGGCGCAAGGCGCGCCTGCTGCAGGCTCTGGGCCTGTTCGATGCAAGCTGGTATGCGAGATATTATTCCGACGTGCGCGAAGCCGGTGCTGATCCTGCGATGCATTTCGTCCGCAACGGTTTTGCTGAGGGACGGGCCAGTTCAGAAGAAATGCTGATTTTGCAGAATATCCGCCCCCCCGATGGATCGACGCAAAAGTAGAGGCTTTCATCGCCGCCTGTGCAATTGGGCAAAGGCACCGACAACTCCCGATCTGGAGTAACGAAATTTACGATGACACTGAATGACGATTTGAGGAACGAAATTGAACAGAGCGGTTTGTTCGATGCCGATTGGTATCTTGATACCTACAAGGATGTCGCAATGCTTGGAATCGATCCGCTGACCCATCTGATAGGTTTCGGCCTTTTGATGGACCGCGATCCCGGGCCGCAATTCGACACGCGCTTCTACAAGGCGCATAATCCCGATGTGCTAGAGGCCGGGATGAACCCACTGCAGCACTACATCCGGCACGGTCGCCAGGAAGGTCGTGCCGGCACGCCCGAAGAGGACGCCCTGCGTCGCGGGACGGCCACGAGCGAGCCTGGGATGACCTCGGTCCCCCACTCGCGTCCTGCCGATGCGCCTTGGGACTGGCGCCTTGCGACCGACGCCTTCATGCTGCGCGGACTCGTGCCGATGGCGCCACTGGCCCTGGTGGTCAATTCACCCACATCCGCGCAATGGAGCATCCTGCTGGCTCAGCTTGCCGAAATGGAGGCACCGGATGGGCTTGACCTGTTTTTGCTGGGGCCTGTTGCCGGGCTAGGCTTTGAAAATCTTCCTGATATTGTGCGATCGGTCACCCATCTTGGGCCGGGGGACGAGCCGGGCAATGCCCGGAATTTCCTGCGTTTCATCGCCTCGGGCAGTGCTGATCCCTATGAAGCACTGTTTTGGCTGTCGCCCGGCGATGGTCTGGAAGAGGGTGACCTGGCGCGCCTGCTCGGGCTGGCACCAGATCTGGTAGCGGATTTCGATTGGGGCTGTGTGGGTCCACAAGTGCGGCCACTTGATGAGTTTGATGGTCAACCTGTTCTGGTAACGCTGCGCACGGCGCTGCCCCGGCTTGGCCTGACCCTTCGCAATGGGCATGCGCCGTTGGTATCCGGCGCGGCGGTCTGGTTGCGCCCGCTGCTGCTGCGTGGTCTGGGCATCTGCCTTCGCCCCGCCGAACTGGGCACTAACCCCGACAAGCCTTTCCATGGTCGGAAATCCGTCCTCGCCGTTTTGTCCCAGCTTGCCCTCGAGGGCGCGATGCAACTGCGCACGCCGGATGCAAAATACGACACCAGCAGGGTTCCCGCGCATGCTGCAAAGCGCGAGGTGAAGGCCGTGGCCTTTTACCTGCCGCAGTTCCACCCGATCCCGGAAAACGACAAGTGGTGGGGCAAGGGTTTTACCGAATGGACAAATGTCAGCCGCGGTCAACCGCTGTTCCGCCATCATTACCAGCCGCGCCTGCCCGCCGATCTGGGCTACTATGATCTGCGGCTGGAAGACACGCAGGTCGCACAGGCAGACCTGGCGCGAGACTTCGGCATTCACGGGTTCTGCTATTATTATTATTGGTTTGGTGGCACAAAACTGCTGAACCAGCCGATCGAACAGATGGCGCGCTCTGCCAAAATCGATACCGGCTTCTGCGCCTGTTGGGCGAACGAGAACTGGTCGCGCAACTGGGACGGCCAAAACCGTCATGTGTTGATGCAGCAGGACTATTCGCTTGAAAGCAATGTCAATCTAATTCGGGAGCTGATCCCGATGATGAAGGATCCCCGCTGGATCCGCTATAATGGCAAGGCCGTGATGTTGGTATACCGAATAGCGATCATTCCAAACTGGATGGAAACGGCGCGGCTGTGGCGCGAGGAATGTCGAAAGGCGGGCGTGGGCGAAATTCATCTCTGCGGCGTGCGCTTTGGCCTCGAGCCACTGTTGGGCCAGCCGCAAGATCACGAACTGGACAGCTATGTACTGTTTCCCCCGCATGAAGCGCCGCGAGAGGATCTGCGTGATACCGTGCTGGACCTCCGAAAGGATTTCAACGGCGAGATCTTCAGCTATCCCGCCGTGGTCAATGGCGACATCGAAAAGTACGACGAGGGCTATGACTGGCCAGTCCACCGCGGCACCATGTTGGCTTGGGACAACACCGCGCGGCGGCTGAAAGATGCGCGCATCTTTCACGGCGCGAATCCCTACGGATTCCGCCGCTGGATGAAGACGGTGCTGGAACAGGAAAACCGGCATAATCCCGGTCCCGAAAGCCTGGTGTTCATCAACGCCTGGAACGAATGGGCCGAAGGCACCTATCTCGAACCCGACCAGCACTTCGGCAAATCCAACCTGACCGCCTTCCGCTCCGCTGCGCAGTCGGTTCCGGGGCTGCGCGCGGTCACCTTACCCAAAGGCGTGGCAGCCAAGCCGAAACTGCCCGCGCGGCTCGCCATGGCGGGCAATCCGCTGGACACCGCAGGCAATGGACCGGCCTACCCGGTCTGGCACGGCGGTCTTCGCCCGCACGATCCCGAGCGTTTCACCATCATGCTATGCGCGCATATATCAGGCCACCATCTGTTCGGCGGTGAGCGCAGCCTGCTGGACGTGCTGGCCGCCTTTGGCCAGATGCCAGTCAATGTGATCGTAACGCTCCCTTCGGGCAATAATCCGAGTTATATGGAGCAGATTGCCAAGCATTGCATGGGGGCCTATGTCCTGAATTATCCTCAGTGGACAAAGGCGCGCGCCCCCTACGCATGGCTAACGAACACTTTCGCGGACTTGATGGTTCGCCACAAAGTCGATGTGCTTCACGCCAACACGATCGTCTTGCTGGAACCGCTGGTAGCAGCAAGGCGCCTTGGTATAACGACGGTCGTTCATGTCCGCGAATTGATCTCTCTTGACGAACCTCTGCGCAAGGCGATCGGCCTGGAAACCAGCGAGATCGTGGCCCGTGTATTCAAGCAGGCTGATTGGATCGTAGGCAATTCGGCCCGCACCTGCGAGCTGTTCTCGAAATCAGACCGCACGCTTTATGTGCCGAATGCCGTGGATCTGGAACAGTTCGCCCTGAACAACACCTTCGGCAACGGCATAAAGTTCGGCATCGTCAGTTCGAACATCCCTAAAAAGGGAATTGGTGATTTTGTCGAACTCGCGCGCCGCGCTGCCGGACGCATTCCCAGGGCGCGGTTCGTGGTGATAGGCCCTGATACCCAACAGACCGAGGCTTGGGCCGATGAGATCCGGCAGGGCACGCGCCCCGACAACCTCGTTTTTCTTGGGTATCGCGATACGCCGCGCGCAGCAATGTCCGAACTCAATGTCCTTTTGAACCTGTCCTCCTTCGGGGAATCCTTTGGTCGCACGGTTGCAGAAGGCATGGCCGCCCGGCGTCCGGTTATCGCTTATGACTGGGGTGCCCTTACGGAACTGGTGCGCCATGGCGAGACGGGTTTCCTTGTGCCGTTCCGTGACATCGACGGCCTGGTCGATGCTGTGGAAACCCTCTGCAGCGACCCTGACCGTATCGCTCAAATGGGCGAGGCTGGTCTTGCCGTGGTCAGCAAATCCTTCTCGCAGCCGGTGCTGAACCGCGCCTTGGCTGAAGGTTATCGCCGGATCTGGGGCAAAGCCTATCCGGAAGGGCAGGCGCCAGAAACCGCCGACGCCCTGCTGCCCGCCGTGCCCGCGATCCCTCGAACCACTGTCGTCATCCCGGTCTATAACGCCCCGATTGAGGTGCGCGACTGTCTGCGCTCGGTGATCAAGCACACGGATCTGTCGCGCAACCGCGTCCTCGTTATTGATGACGGCAGCCCGGACAAAACGGTTCCGCCAATGCTGGCAGAGTTCGCCGGCGTTCCCGGCCTGACGCTGGAACGCAACGATCTCAACATCGGCTATACCCGCACCGTCAACCGCGGGCTCGATCTTGCCGGGCAGGACGATGTAGTGCTGCTGAATTCTGACACCGTGGTGACGCCGCGCTGGCTGGAAGGTTTGCGTGCTGCCGCCTATTGCCGCGACAAGGTGGCCACCGTCACCGCGATGAGTGACAATGCTGGGGCCTTTTCGTTTCCGGAGTATAACGCATTCTGTCCCCGCCCCGCGCATTTGAGCGCCGAGGAATACGCCATCTTGCTCACCCAGGCGACCGCGCATTGTACCCCGCCCGAAGTGCCAACGGGGTCGGGATTCTGCATGTTCATCCGCCGCGCGGTGTTGGATGACTGCGGCAGCTTCGACCACGAAGCCTTTCCCCGTGGCTATGGCGAGGAAAACGATTTTTGTATGCGGGCGCTGCGAGCAGGTTGGGTCAGTCTTGTGTCGCCCTGGTCTTTTGTTTACCACATCCGCACAGCCAGCTTCAAAGGCGAGAAGGCGGCACTGGTGAAGTCGGGGGTTGACGTAGTGACCAAACGGTTTCCAGAATATGCAGGGTTGGTCAAGGCGGCGTTTGCGGGGGCGGAGATGGCGGAGCTCAGAAGCGCAAGTTTTCTTGCCGAGCGTCACAAGTGAGAACAGAAATCGACCACAAATGAGTTTTCCAGGCGACCGATCAACAAAAGAATTTCTTGGGAAAATTAATTTGCCCTATTTAAAGATCGAATGTGGTGAATATACCTACGGACATCCAACACTTATGGCCGCGCCAACTGATTTGGGTCGAAAGTTGATAATTGGAAGATATTGTAGCATCGCACGAGAGGCACTTTTTTTTGTTGGCCGTCATGGAAGGCATTTTCTAAATACACTTACCACCTATCCGATCAGCATGGCATTGTCTGAAGACATGAAGAAGGAAATAGGTCTTGAGCCATCACCGGAAATATCTGAAAACTTGGATTTAATCATCGGAAATGACGTCTGGATTGGTGCTCGCGTTTCAATAATGGCTGGCGTCACAATTGGAAATGGTGCTGTTGTTGCAGCAGGCTCAACGGTCACCAAAAATATCCCACCATATGCAATTGTTGGTGGCATTCCAGCCCGATTGATCAGATATCGCTATGAAGAGCATATAGTTCAGAGGCTCCAGAAATCACGATGGTGGGAAAATGACGCAGAATCGTTGTATCGAATTGTTGGAAGAGACATCACATCATCGGATATTGAAATTGTACTTGACAAACTTGAAAAACTTTCGGATCGAACAAGAAAAGATGGCTTTTCGTAATAAGTAAGTGGATCGGCAAATAAATAATTATTGGATGATGGGGTGCCAGATGAACCAAAGTGACCTTTCGACTACGCTCAAGTCTCTTGACCGCGAGAAGCTTATTGCCGCATTATCGGATGGCAGTGGTTTACCGCTTTCATACACCTCTGAAATTCGCGGCATGCCTTCTGAACAAGTCCAAATCAGCACGGGTGGGAAGATTGGACGCTCGAACATAATAGAGTCGATTGACTTTTGTGACGCGGTAATGTCAAGATATGTGGCCAGTGGCGCAAGTCCAAATCCATCTATTCTTGACTTCGGTTGCGGATGGGGCCGGATAACTCGGGCCTTCTTGAAGGAAACAACTGATGGCAAGGTTACAGGGGCGGACGTTCGGTCTGATGCGCTTCAACTTGCGAAATCATTGGCCCCGGCCATCAACTTCGTCCTGATGGATCCCCGCCCGCCAGCCGCTATGTTTCAGGACAGCAGCTTTGATCTGGTGGTTGGTTACTCAGTCTTTTCGCATCTTTCTGAAGATGTCGCAAAAGCGTGGATTAACGAGTTTGGCCGCATCGTGGCTCCCGGTGGTCTGGTCTGCATCACGACCCGTGGCCGCGTTCACCTGATCAACTCCAAAGGGCAAGCCAAAAATGCAACCACGTTAAGTGGCCACCTGAAGCAATATGCCAACATGCTGGATGACTTCGATGCAGCGATCGCGAGTTATGATGCGGGCGAGTTCGTCTATGTGCCGACAGGCGGAGGCGGCATGCTTACGGCTGATTTTTTTGGCGAAGCGATCGTTCCGCAAAGCTATGTTGAAAAGCATTGGACAGAGCACTTTGATTTGGTGGATTGGGTCGAGAAATTCTCGGACGTAGGCACGCAACCGATCATCGTGTTGAAGCGAAAAGGCGTTTAAGTCTCGCAAACGGCATGAGTAACCGTACCGGGCACTTTGGAGGCCATCGTGGGATTGGAAAGTGGGATATGCCCGCAGACTGGACGATCAGTTTTGTAGAGCACCGTAACAGCGGTTCCATTCTGGGCTGGAATCTGGAAAGTCCGCAGCCGGGGCCGGTGGCGTCGGCGTCAGATAAGGTCCGGTTTCGCGGCTGGTTTTTGGTGCATGGCGGACCGGGGCGGGTTACCGTATCTCACAGCGGCGTGGTTCTGGCCGATCTTGCCGCCGATCTTACCCGACCCGATGTTGCTCGCACCCATTGTGAAAATCTCGCCGACAGCCCTCTAATGGAATGCTGTGGCTTTGATCTCGTCGTGCCGCGCCGGATTGGCCCCTACCGGCTGGAGGCATCTGGCGTCGGGCCGGACGGCGGGGTCATGGTGTTTGACATTCTTGACCGGCTGGGTGGTCCCTATGCGTTGATCGGCCGCGACCGGCAGCTGTTTCTGGGCGGCGACACCAATGACAGTGTCGGTCAGTTCACTGAAAGCCGTACCTTGCCAGAGGGGTCTGCACTGTCCTGGGCGGCCAATTTCGCGGCTATGAAAGGCTGGGAGGCCGATCTTGGCCTGCGCATGGCGCTGCTGGTCGCCCCGGCCAAGGAAGAGATCTTATCTGAAGCCTTCCCCATTCCCCGCGCCACTCGCACAGTGCTCGACGATTTCCGTATCCACTTTGCCGCCCATGGCCCGATTGTGCCCATCCACGAATTGCGCGCGCAACGCCAGTTTACCTACTCTGAAACCGATACGCATTGGACTGACCAGGGTGCCAGCATTGCGGCAAGAGCCGTCTTAAAACACTGGGATATGGACGAAGCCGCGCTAGCCGCCCTGCCGCAAGAGTTCAGAGTGCGCCAGCGGCAGGGGGATCTGGGTGTGAAGCTGCAACCGCGCCGCGCCAGTTATGAGTTGGCCTTTGCGCAAAACCCAGACCGCTTTTTAGTCTTTGACAATGGCGTGAACAACAACGGCTGCATCCGGCTCTGGCAAAACCCGGACGCTGCGCTTCCTGGCAGCTGCCTTATCTTTGGTGACAGTTTTGGTACCAATTTCGCTCAAAGTCTGGTCGGAGTTTTTGGTCAGGTAGCCTATGCCTACCGGCCAGCGGCGTTCTGCCCGGTGCTGGCCGACATGTTGACCCCCGGTCATGTGATCCTGCAGATCACCCAGCGGTTTTTGCACGGCTCACCCGACCGTCGCGAAACCATTTTTGACATCGCCGCCATCAAAATCAAATCCTTGCCCGAGGCCGAACGAGGGGCCGTGACCGAGCGTTTGCGCGCACAAGCGGACGGCGCCTTTGCCGCGCTGGCCACAGCCCATCTGGCCCGCCTTTGATCCCGGTTGGACGACCCACACAGCGCGAAAGACGCTAACCTGTGATTGCATATCAGTTAATGTGACCCCCTCCAAGACGACGTTTACAAACCATTGCACGTGTTTAACGATTGCTGCCGGAAACAACTGACGTTATTAAGTGTGTCTTCCGCTAATCGAGGATGTAGCTTGGTTTGTCTCGACATTCGAATCATACGCTGATCATGCTCGTCCTTCTCGTGATTGCAACGGGCTGCAATCCTTTGTCAGAGACGATTGTAGCTTCGCAGCCTGAAGGGCAGACAGAAGACTTGTTACGCACGCCGCCGATCGATGCGCCGGTATATGCGCGAAATGTTGTGCTCATTGTTGCCGATGACCTGGGCTGGAGGGACAGCAGTGTTTACGGAAGCCAATTTTATCGCACACCGTCACTTGAAAAATTCGCTTCCGAAGGTGTTACCTTCACGCGCGCTTATTCGGCCAGTCCGCTGTGCTCGCCCACGCGCGCAAGTTTGCTGACGGGGCTGTATCCGGGTCGGCTCGGCTTGACCGGCGCGGATGGTCACCTCCCAGCGGAGCGGCTCGAGGCTTTGGCACCTGACACGGACGCGCCTATTCGGGCGGCTGCTGGCGTGCAGTCCGTTACGAGGCTGAAACCGGACTATCTGACGATAGCAGAGGTGCTCAAATCAGAAGGCTATGCGACAGCGTTTCTGGGCAAGTGGCATCTTGGTCCGGGAAATTTCGGGCCTGCCGAGCAGGGCTTTGATTTCGTTGCCGGTGGGGGTGAACATTCCGGTCCGCCGGGAGGGTATTTCGCACCCTGGCCTGACCCGCGCGTACCGGCTGCACCTGGAGGAACAGCGATTGGCGACGTCATGGCGGATGCGGCGATTGGGTTTATTGACAAACATCGGCAGCAGCCCTTTTTTCTCACGCTTTTTCAATATGAAGTCCATGCACCCTATCAGGCGAGTCCAGAAGACGCTGACCCATTCCGGTCAGGTATCGATCCAACTGACCCCCAACAATCACCAACCATGGGAGCGATGGTTGAACAGATGGACAGGAATATAGGTCAGATACTTGATCATCTCGCCGCGAGTGGTCTCGCGGACTCGACAGTCGTCATCTTTTCTTCCGACAATGGTGGCAACATGTACGATGCCGTGGATGGAGTTTATCCAACAAGCAATGCACCACTGCGTGGCGGAAAAGGCAATAATTACGAAGGCGGAGTTCGGGTGCCGCTGATCGTGAAATGGCCAGGCGTGACCGGTGCCGGAACGCGCAGCGAGCACATCGTCTCTACGGTCGACTTCTTTCCTACGATTCTGGATGTGTTGGGCGTGGAAGGCGTGCCGGAGGTCCATGTCGACGGGACAAGTTTCGCCCCCGCACTGCTGGGCAAATCCAGCCCGCGCGCACCCGTGATTTCGCATTTTCCTCACAATGTGCCCGTGACAGGCAATCGGCCAAATGCCTCGATCTTTGACGGCCGCTGGAAGCTTTACCGTTTCTTCCATGATGGCGTCGATCGAAGTGATCGCTTCGAGCTGTATGATCTTTCGCTTGACGAGGGCGAACAGAACAATTTGACCGCTGCTGAACCTGAGATCCTTGAGCAGCTCGCAGCGCAACTCGACACCCATCTGCAGAGCACTGGAAGCGTAATACCTCTGGCGAATGTGCGTGCGGCACCGATACTTATTGGAGGTTGGCAACTCGGCAACTCGACCTTAATCGGGGTGCATGACGGTGCGGCTACATTCTCGTCTGATCGTCAGGATCCCTGGATAGTGACGGATACGACACCGCAGTATGATGGGCCCATGAAACTGCAATTCGGGCTGCGATCCAATGGCAGTGGGCCAGGCCGCGTCTATTGGTCAACCCATGGCGGACAAGCCATGAATGAAAAGACAGCGGTCGCATTTGACGTCCAGCATGACGGCGATTTCCACACCTATGAAGTGACCCTGTCGGCAAACAAGTCATTGCGCGAGCTGCGGATAGATCCTTCGGAAGGCCCCGGCGCGTTCACCTTGCGAAATATCGAACTAAAATCCTCGAACGGTTATCCGCTTCGAAGCTGGCGGTTTCCAAGCGGAGCACATTAGTACCGGCATATGATGAGATTTCGGTCAGTTGACGACTTTGTTTTCGCCCGTCAGGCTCGCAACATGTCCACGATGGGTGCGCTTTGCACCACACCGAACGTCCGACCGACTTTGTCTCAGTTTGATCGGGTTCCACGACATCGCCCGAAGAATGTCGAACGTGCTTGCCTTGCGCGATTTCTGGATGCTGCGCCGCTTTGCACGCGTCTTGTTCAGCGCGCGCAAGCCCTGGACCAGCCCAGCGCCCATCGCGTCGCGATACACGCCGCGTGGTGTGCGCAGGTAGAAATAGACCGATGCCAAGATGTGAACGGGCAGGGTCAGGATGAGGCAGATCGTCGGCATATTCTTGAAATGAGTCAGGATCCGATTGCGGGTGCCATGCAATATCCCTAACCCGATTGTCTTGCCCGAAAGCGCACTGCCGAAATGCTGTACCACGGCCGGACGCCAGAACACGCAACGCTCACCCAGCAGACGAAGTCGGAAGCCGAGGTCGACATCCTCACAATAACAGAAGAAGTCCTCATCGAAGCCTCCGCAATTGAGGAAGGTCTCTCGCCGGATCACAGCGCCTGCGCCACAGGGACTGAAACACGCTCCGGTCTCGGGCAATTCGCTCACCGGAAGTCCGAAACCGCCGCGCCAGGGAATGCCTATGATGAAATAGTTGTCGCCGGCACCATCGATCCTGCTATTGTCCTGCATGCTGATCTGGGTGCTGGCGAACATCGCAACATCCGGATGCAGGATCACCGCACGCGAGAGTTGTTCGAGCCAGTCCGGCTCTGCGATACAGTCGGGATTTAGCAGAGCAAGGTAGCGACCTTTCGCGCGTCGTGCGCCAATATTCACACCCCCCGAAAACCCGTGATTGCGCGCTTCGCGAATGAGCTCAGCTTTCCGGAAAGACGAAAGGTCAATCAGATCTGCCGAACCGTCCGCCGATGCGTTGTCAACAACAATCAGTTCGAAGTCGCTGAAGGTCTGCCTGGAAAGCGAGGCGATTGCATCCTCGATAAATCCGCCGCCATTCCAGTTGACGATGATCACGCTGAAAAGCGGCTCGGAGTGTGAAGCCTGCACGCGGTCCTGTGGCGTCAATACACTCGGATCCGCTGCGGCCAAAACAGGTAGGTCGAACTTCAGGGACACGTCCAAGCACCTTTCGCAAAAGTCATACGTTCATAGGCCCGATCCCGGCATCGCCTCAACCCTTCACCGGATTAATTTCTGATGCTGAAATCCTCGTGCTCGCGCGTCAGATTGGGATTGTAAAAGGGATCACGCTCGATCATGTCCGCCCACCGACCCTGCATATGACGAATTTCCTTTTGGAAACGCTCAATCTTTTCCGGCGTGTCCTCCGTGCCGCGCGACTTGCTTTCATGGTGGATCAGCTCAGCCCAAGGCGTCCATAGATTGAGATAGCCCGCCTGTGAAACGCGGAAGCAGAAATCGACATCATTGAATGCGACGGTCAGGCCGTCCTCATCCAGTCCGCCCATCGACTCATAAATTTCCCGACGAACCAGCAGGCAGGCGGCGGTGACAGCAGACACGTTCTGCGCGACCTTCAGACGGCTGAAATAGCCATGGCTTGCCTGATCGAAATATTTATGAGAGTGCCCCGCGACCCCGCCAATCCCCGCGATTACACCAGCATGCTGGATCGACATGTCAGGATAGTAGAGCTTTGCGCCAACACAACCAATTCGTGTTTGTTGGGCCCATGAAACCATCTCCGTCAGCCAGTCCGGCGAGACGACCTCGATATCATTATTGATCAGGCCAAGAATTTCGGACTGTGTGTGACGCACCGCAAAATTGTTGATGGCCGAATAGTTGAAGGGTTTGTCCCACTCCAGAACCCGCACCGGCAGTCCAGACATCATCAGGCGTTGAAAATAGTCATGAGTTTCCGGATCTACCGATCCATTGTCTACGATGATGACGTCGAAATCGCGATATCGGGTCTTGTCAAAAATGGAGGTGACAGCCTGTTCGAGAATATCGACCTTGTCGCGGGTCGGTATGATCAGGCTGACAGATGGTTGCGGTGTTCTGATCGCAAACCGTGTGCGATAATAGGGAACGTCGGCAATCTCCTCGATCTCCGCATTGATCTGATTGCGCCTGAGATGGTCCTCAAGCGCGCGTTTTCCGGCTTGCCATGCATAGTGCTTCTCGCCCTGCGCCAGCGCGGTGGAGCCTGCCGTCGCGCGCCAGTGATAAAGAATGCGTGGGATATGACGAACACCGCGCCCTTGAACAAGGTCAATGATCCGCAGGTTCAGGTCATAGTCCTGCGCACCTTCGAAACCTTTTTGCCAGGCTCCTACGGCGAGGATGTTGTCCTTTCTGTGCGCGGTCACGTGATTTAAGTAATTCATTGACCGAAAAAGGTCGGGTGAAAAATCCGGCTTGAAATGTGGATCGAAGCGGTGACCGTCATCATCGATCTTGTCCTCGTCGCTGTAGATGATCTGTGTTTCAGGATGACGTGCCACGACCAGGGCGATTTCCGCAAGCGTGTGGGGGCGCAGCAAATCGTCATGATCGAGCATCACGACCCATTCTCCTGTGACAAGGGCCAAGGCCGAGTTGCTCGCCTCGGCGATATGACCATTCTCCCGGCGAAATCGCACCTTGATTCGCGAATCGCTCTTCATGGCGGCGCGCAGGATCTTTTCGATGCGGGGATCGGTCGATGCATCGTCGGCGATGCACAGCTCCCAGTTGTCGTAGATCTGGCCGCACACCGATCCAATGGCTTCCCTGAGATGTACCGGATTCGGATTGTAGACCGGCATCAGGACCGAAATTTTCGGCAGATCCGTCTTGGAGACAAGCTCGCGGAGGATGCCTTTCTCGTCGCGCTCCATCCGGAAATCGTACGTTTCTTGCCAGCTGGTGTAAGGATCGCGGACACGAACATTTGGCACTTCGCGGATGTTCACTCCGGCGATTGCATTCCCGGTAAGCAGTTCGACGCCACGCGCCAGCATGGGTCTGACCCGTGAGGGCTCAACCAGTGATGTGCGCAGAACGCGCAGCCCACCGCGCATGGCCACGACTGGCAGTCCTAAGCGGCGAACCTGAAAGCCACGGATGCTGAAGGCATTGTTGTTGTTGCTCGGGTCGAGCCGGACATGGCCAGGTCTCGAGGGCAACCTGATGAGTCCACGATACAGAGCACGATGTCCGCGCCGACGTACCATGTCGATGTGCTCGACTTCATTGAAACCGTGGCCCAGGTCAAAAAACAGTTGGGGAACGCCTCCAACGTCTTCCTCGAACAGCAGCTCGAACTCATGCCAGCCTGATCGGAACCGCCCGGGCCAGCGGTAGATCATCTTCGGGTCATTATCCTTGCCATGCGTCCGGCCATCGCTTTCGACGATATTGCTCATCCGTAGCAGGCTTGAGGGATCAAAAACGAGCTTCATGAATGTGTTTTCAAACTTAAAACAAGCATGTTCTTAACCATGGTGGCCGCGTGTGCCAATAGACAACCGCCTCTCATTCTTTTGGTGCAGACACCGCACACGACTCAAGCGACGCGGGTGAAGCGTCCTGACTTTTCCGAGAGGCGGCTCCAATTGTGTCACAAACCTATCAAGGTTGCCGATGGGTGTATAGCAGAAGTTGCCAGTGCCGCGAAAACCGCGTTCATCATTTATGGCGCTTGCTCATGCCATCGGCGCAGGCCGGACGAACACTCCGGTAAAGTTCCACGGTATAAATCTCCAAGCCCTTCATGCTGGCGCACGAAGCGCAAAGTGGCCGGTTTTTCGCCGCCCGCAACCGGCCTTTCCCGCCGCGACCATGGCCGAGTTTTGCACTGCCGTTCTCAATCTTGCGATCGAACTCCGGAAACCGGCACTGATACGCCGGCGTATGCAGTGGATCGAAGGCGCGGTTGCGGTCACGCGGAATGACCAGAACAACCTTTCCGCAGTCGGTTGTCACCCGTCTTACGGCTGAGCCCATTGCGGCGGTTGGGGGACTGGTTCTGGCCCTCAGGAGCCTCGCCGGCACGCTCCTCGTCCAGATGAACGTCCATCTCGGTGCTAAGCGCACGTTCTGCCGTAAGCGACCGCCCATCACCCTTCGGAACGTGGGTTGACTATTTTGCGAAGTTCCACGGCATGAGCGCGTCG
>CAYUEM010000043.1:0-17562 GCA_964442925.1 uncultured Hyphomonadaceae bacterium | reverse complement strand
GCAAACAGCCAGTTGATCAGCGCAGTGCGCACATTGCCGACATGAAGCCGGCCTGTGGGCGAGGGAGCAAAACGGACTTTAACAGTCATGGGCAAGGATACCTGTCTGGATGCATCAGAAGGCCGGTTGCGACGGGACCACTCTATCGCAGGCAATCGCGGCCAGCCGCGGCTGAATAAGCCCCATGAGCGCGCTCGCCAAGAGGGCATAACCGCCCATCACCGCAAGCTGGAGTGTGAAATCGACCCCGGCATCAATCAGCATCCCGGTCAGAAGCGGCGAAGTGGCACTCGACGCCACCATCGCCGCAAAGGCCAGTGCGCGAATTTCCCCGAGATACACGCCGCCGAAAAGCTCCGGCCAGATCGCGCCCATGATTGCACCGGCAAACCCGCCCATGACACCGAGCAGTGCCATCATCACGAAAATCACCGCTGTGCCATCCAGCAATGCCGGCAAAGTTAGCGCCAGTGCCAGCGGCAGCAGGTAAAACGGCAACAGGGCGCGCGCCGAAAAGCGATCGACGAGCGCTCCGGCGATCAGCGAGCTGATCAGCGCGGTCGCGGCAAAAACACTGAAACCGGCAGCGAACACGCCCGCAGACCAGCCTTCCAGCGCGATCAGGTGCAACTGGTGGAAAAACAACCCCGTCGACATGAAGGCCGGACACAGGACACCTGTCAGCAACACCCAGAATGCCGGCTCGCCGAGCACCTGCCTGCGTCGCCAGCTGCATTTGGCGATATGATCTGCGCCCACCGGCTCGCCGCTGCCCGGTTTCGAGCGCGGGGTGCGCTCGCGCAGCAAAAGCATGAACAGGACCGGCGCGGCAACGAAAACCAGAAGCCCCGCTGCCAGCGACCACAGCCCGACCACGCCGGAGGCGACCAGCAGCGCCACACCGAGCGGCGGCAACACAGCTTCGCTGACAGGATGACCGAGCGCGACGAGGCTGACCGCTCGCCCGCGATTGGCTTCATACCAGCGCCCCGTCGCTGTCATCGCGACATGGCTCATCATGCCCTGACCAAACAGGCGCAAACCCAGAAAGCCGAAAAACAACATCCATGTCGCACTTGCAAATGCGACGACCAGGCAGGCCAGCGCCAGCCCGGCCACCGAAATCATCGCCGAGGTTCGTGTCGTCACCCGATCCACAATGCGGCCAAATTCCAAAAGGATGACCGCACTGGTCAGTGTTCCGGTCGCATAGATGAAGGCAATCCCGCCATGCGAAAGATCGAACCGGGCCATCAGCGCAGTGTTCGAAAGCGAGATAAAGAAGGTCTGACCGAAGCCGGACGCCAGTGTCAGCACAAAGCCGGCCAGCAGCCAGCGGGCTTCTGCCCGGATGAAGGAAATCATGGTCGCGCTTTGTTTTGTGCTTCGCCGGCATCCGGCTTGCACGATTGCCGCAAAGACGCAACCGACGTGTCGCTGAGCGGCCTATCGCATGGCCAGCCGCCAGCCCGCCGCCTGTGCTTGCTCCAGGGAGCAGAACCAGCGTTCACCCTGTTTCGTGTTGATCTGCGTGGCCTGATAGTAATGCTGGCCGGGCAGATGCGCGATCCGGGTTCCCGATCTGGAAATATTGCCCTTGATATTGCAGTCCGTTGATGGTGGTAGCTGGATTTCGCGCGACGCTTGCATCTGCGTGCGCAGGCGGGCGCGATAGTTCTGCGGGCGCTCGAACCGGCTGCGCCACAGCGCCAGCCCTTCCGACCGCGCAGCAGCCTCGTCGGCGGTATAATCGCGTGAATAATCGATATAGGCCACAGCCCAGCCGCGCCGCACCATTTGTCGGTTGATATCGACCCCGCCGACACGGCAGACCGAAACAAAGCGCGTGCGATCCATATCGCGCACCTCGCAGGTCACCACCCGCCCTTTGGTCAGCCTTTCGAGCGCCTTGCGCGCCGCCCGTCCGCAGTCCCAGTCCTTGCCATTCAGCTGGCAGGTTTGCGAGGTTTCTGGCGCATCAATGCCATAAAGGCGGATACGCCGCTCGCCCATGCGCAGGCTATCACCATCGGTCGCTCGCACCTTGCCGGCCAGAACCCCGTCGCTTGCGGAGACGGGCATTGGCAGCGGACCCGAACCGGTATTGGAAACCAGGCCAAATATGGCCGCGAGGCTGATCGCGATCATTTTCATGGGACTGGCGCTAAACCAAACCCATTAAGAGACTATTTACAACTTCTGGTTTATTCTATAGCTGGAAGTCATCTTTACGCGGCCAATCCTTTCAAGGGACGGGCATCGCCTGAGCAACTCAGCAACTGCGTGGTTTTGGTCACTGCGGGTTGCGTTGGGGATGGTGAGAAACCCTCTGGCACGTTCCTTATCGGGCCGGAACCGCCCTCACGGCTGAGGCGGCCGCGTGAAGCGCCCGTCTCGAAGCATGGCCGCGTTCCGCTCGTCTCCAGCATCCCTCGAGACGCGACCGTGCCGGTCGCTCCTCTGGATGAGGTTGTTTCAAAATGTTCGGGGTGCGGTGGTGCGGGTTCTCGCGATTGCAACGCCCTCACACCTCACGGCTGAGGAGGACGTACCACGCCCGTCTCGATGCATGGCCACTCAGGCCCCGGGCGCATCATCGACCGCACGGGCGAGTGCGGCGCTGAGAAAGCGGTCGATATCGCCGTCCAGAACCCCGCTTGTATCGGAGGTTTCGACCTCGGTTCGTAGGTCTTTGACCATCTGATAGGGCTGCAGCACATACGAGCGGATCTGATGGCCGAAGCCGATGGCAGACTTGTCCTGATGGGCCGCTTCGGATGCCTCAGCGCGTTTTTGCAGCTCCAGCTCATACAGTTTCGAACGCAGGATCCGCCAGGCTTCCTCGCGGTTCTTGTGCTGGCTTCGGGACGACTGGCAGGCCACCACGATATTTGTCGGCGCGTGGGTCAGCCGCACGGCACTGTCGGTCTTGTTGATGTGCTGGCCGCCCGCACCCGAAGCACGATAGGTATCGGTGCGCACATCTGCCGGATTGATCTCGATCTCGATCGTATCGTCGATCACCGGAGAAATCGCCACGGATGCGAAGGATGTGTGGCGGCGCGCCGCACTGTCATAGGGTGAAATGCGCACCAGACGATGAACACCGGTCTCCTGCTTCAGCCAGCCATAGGCATTCTCGCCGCTGATCTGCAGGGTCGCAGATTTTATACCCGCCTCCTCGCCCTCGCGCTCGTCCATGATTTCAGCGCTGAAGCCACGCTTTTCTGCCCAGCGCAGATACATCCGCCGCAGCATCGAGGCCCAGTCCTGGCTTTCCGTGCCACCCTCGCCGGCATTGATCTGCAGGAATGCGTCATTGCTGTCAGCCTCCCCGGACAGCAGTGCCTCCAGCTCGGCCCGCGCAGCCCGGTCGGCCGCCCGCGTCAGCGTCGCCTCGATCTCGCCGAGCATTTCAGCGTCGCCCTCGGCAAGTTCGATCAGCTCAAGACTGTCATCGGCCTCTTTTTCAAGCTTTTCGACAGTTTCGATCCCGTCGGCAAGTCGCTGGCGTTCGCGCATCTGCTTTTGCGCATCCATCGGATCGTCCCAGAAATCGGGACGTTCCGACAGCGCGTTCAGTTCATCGAACCGTTTGACTGCGTTGTCCCAGTCAAAGACGCCTCCTCAGCAGTTCCACCGACTGCTTGATCTGGGCGGCAAGGGCGTGAAGGTCGGCCATGATTTTTCCTGTCCTTCAATCATCGGAAGCTGAGCGAAATGGCGACGTTTGAGCCGCCCGTCAAGGCAAGGCCGGCGGTCAGAGCGGCAAGCCCCCGCTTACCAGGTGTCTCCAAGCTCGCCAGCAACAAGATCATCGCCGACCGGAGCGTCAGGCGCGTCTATACCCTCGCCTGGCTGCTGTCCTGTCGCCGGCTCGCCCGCATCATCGCGCGCGGTCGGACGCAATTCGAACAGGCTGGTGTCGCCATCGCCGAACAGGGACAATTCGTCATCATCGGAAAAGGCGATCCCTGGCTCGGTTCCCGGCCTGAAGGCTTCCAGTATCGTGACATCTGTGGCCGGACCCGGCAGTTCGCCGGTCGCCGCATCAATGCGCACCAGACGCACGCCGGGCGGCATGCGGAACGGCAGCGCAGGTTCATCTTTCAGCGCAACTTCCATGAAGTCGGTAAAGATCGGTGCGGCCACCGAACCCCCGGCCTCGCCCTCGCCCAAAGTGCGGGGCTCATCAAAGCCAACCCAGATGCCGACAGCCAGATCAGGCGAGAAGCCGAAGAACAGTGCGTCCTTGTAGTCATTCGTGGTTCCGGTCTTGCCGGCCAGCGGCTTGCCCACGCGCAGTGCGCGTCTGCCCGTGCCCCGCTGGACCACGCCTTCAAGCATGTGCACCGTCTGAAACGCGACAATCGGGTCGAGCACCTGCTCGCGCAGATCGTCAAGTGCCGGCGGAGGCCCGCCATCCCACGCGTCCTGATCGCACCCTTCGCAGGCCCTGGGATCGTTGACATAAAGCGTCTTGCCATAGCGGTCCTGCACCCGGTCGAGCAGCGTCGGTGTCACCAGCTTTCCGCCATTGACCAGCGCGGCATAACCACGGGCGAGATTCCACACCGAGGTTTCCCCCGCCCCCAGCGACATCGCCAGGAAGGGATCGAGATTTTCATAGATACCGACCCGCGAAGCAAGGTCGGAAACCGCTTCCATGCCAATATCCTGCGCAAGGCGAACCGTCATCAGATTGCGCGATTTCTCCAGACCCAGCCGCATGGTGGAAAGGCCATAAAACTTGCCGGCCGTATAATTTCCCGGTGACCAGAAATCGTTCTTCTCGACATCGAAATCGACAAAAGGCGCATCGAGAATTTTTGTCGCCGGGGTGTAACCCTGTTCCAGTGCGGCAGCATAAACGAAGGGCTTGAAGCTGGAACCCGGCTGGCGGCGGGCTTGCGTGACGCGGTTGAACGCACTTTTCCAGAACGAGAAACCACCTGACATCGCAAGCACCCGCCCGGTATGCGGATCAAGCGCGATCAGCGCGCCTTCCACGTCCGGGATCTGACGCAGCGTTGCGGTTCCCACAGGGCGCATCTCCGGTTCTTCACCGAGCCCATCATCTGTTTCATCAGCAATCTCGGAGATCCGGGCTTGATTGCCCGCATCGCTACCCGCCTCAGCCGCAACCGGTTCGCGGGCAAATTCGGCAAGAATCACATCACCCGGCTGCAGGCCCTTTTCGCCGCTTTCGCGCGTAAAGGTGCTCGCTGCCCATTCGACATCTTCCTTCACCAGCCTGATCTGCGCATCATCGGTCAGGCGCAGCGTCGCCGAGCCGTCTTCGGCGATCTGCGTGACCAGTGCTGCTTCCCAGTCGCCATGCCCGCCGGGCAGGTCAATCTCGCGCAGTGCATCCAGCGCACCACCATTGATTTCGATCTGCGCAATCGGCCCGCGATAGGCGTGGCGGCGATCATAGGTCAGCAGCCCGGCCTGCAGCGCCTGCGTTGCTGCCAGCTGCATGCGGGTGTCAATTGTGGTGCGGATCGACAGCCCCCCCTGTTCCAGTTTCTCCTCGCCATAAAGCTCGATCAGGTCGCGGCGCAGCTCCTGCACGAAATAGGTCGCAGCTTCGTATTCCGGCCCCCGCAGCCGCTTGACCGTATTCAACGGCAAGGCGCGTGCAAGATCAGCCTCTGCCTCGGTCACATAACCGTCTTCCACCATCCGGCCGAGCACATAGTTGCGCCGCTGCAAAAGCCGTTCGGGCCGGCGATAGGGATTGACCGCTCCGGGTGCCTTGGCCAGCGATGCCAGTATCGCCGCTTCAGAAAGATTAAGTTCGGTCAGCGACTTTCCGAAGTAATTCAGCGCAGCCGAACCGACACCATAAGAGCGTCCGCCAAGATAGATCTCATTGAGATAAAGCTCGATGATCTGCTCTTTGGTAAACGCCTTCTCGACACGGCGCGCCAGCACCGCTTCCTTGATCTTGCGCACGATGGTCTGGTCGCGCGTCAGCAGCATGTTCTTGACCACCTGCTGGGTGATCGTCGATCCGCCCTGCAGCCCGCCCGAACCGGTAATCTTGCTGCGAGCCGAATTGATGGCACCGCGAGCCATGCCGACAAAATCAATTCCCCCATGCTCGAAGAACTTCTTGTCCTCAGCCGACACGAAGGCCTGAACAACATGCTCAGGGACAGATTCATAGGGAACGAAAACGCGGTGCTGTTCGGCAAATTCCGCAATCAGCGTTCCGTCGCCTGCGTGCACGCGCGAGGTGATCGGCGGCTTATATTCCCCCAGCGCGCCGATTGTCGGCAGGTCTCGCGAGAGCGCGCCGACCACAGCGATGATTGCAATCGAGCCGACAATCGCAAGGATTGCCGCAACGATCATCAGCCGCCGCAGCAGTGTCCAGGTGAAAAAGCGTCGATTCGCTGTCTCGGCCATGTCGTTATTCCCGTCATCGTCTAAGCAAAAAGCGGAATCACATCAATTTGTGACGACACTAAGGTCTTGCGGGCCACAACAAAAGTGATTGCGCGGCGAAGAATGCATGTTCATCGGCATCAGTTGCCGGCCAGCAGCAGATCCTGACGTTCGAAATACGCATCAATCGCGCCCCTGACAGCCTGCATAGCCTTGAGCCGCTCCTTTGCCGAGCGAAGCCGCTGCGCATCCGCCCGATTGGTCAGAAAGCCCATTTCCAACAGGACGGCCGGCACATCCGGGGCCAGCAAGACATAGAAACCGGCATTGCGATGGGTGTTGCGCAGCACAGGTCCGGCCGCCTCCAGCCTCGGCAGGAGCTGCTCGGCAAAAAGCCCGGAATTGGTGCGCGTCTCCAGCTTGATCAGATCTTCCAGAATGACGGAAACATCTTCCGAAACACCCTGTTCGATCGGCATGGTCCAGTCGTTTTTCTTCGCCTCGACATCGACCCTGCCTTCGCCGCGCGCAGAAATGGTGTAAACTGACGCCCCGGAGACGCTCGCATTGCCGGCCGCATCGGCATGGATCGAGATAAACAGGTCAGCGCCCCAGTCGCGCGCCAGGCTGACGCGGTCTTCAAGCGAGATATAGGTGTCATCCTCGCGGGTCATGCGCACATCGTAGTGCGGATTTTCGATCAGCAGATCGCGCAACTCGCGCGAGGCAGCCAGCACGATATCCTTTTCCTGTTCTCCAGTCACCGCGCTCGCGCCGGGATCGGAGCCGCCATGGCCGGGGTCTATCACAATCGTGTGACGCCGGCTTGCGGGCTTGTCCGCCATCGCAACGGCATGCTCGCTTGCCGCTTCCCGCTCAGCCTTGCGGCGCGAATCCATCAGCTTTGCAAGCTGGGCAACATCCTGCTCGGCATGTTTTGCGAAGCGGACATCGGACACCGCAGACAGGTCGAGAACGACCCTGTGGCGCAACTCCGATCCGGCCGGCGGCAATTCGAGCCGGCGCGCCACCATCATCGGCCGGGCAAGCGCGAGCCGCAATTGTCCGCCCTGCCATGAATAGCCCGATACGCCGGTTGTCGCGGGAATTGGTTGCAGCGCCACATCGGGCGCGCCAAGCCCGTCCAGGTCAAGGACGATCTCCTGACGCGAAACCGTTTCTGTAACGAAATGGTGGACTTTGACCGGCTGCGGCAACCAGACCGTCACCCGGCTGACCTGACCGTCGCCGACCACCCGCACCTGCAGACTGTCCTGAGCGACGGCAGAACCTGCCGTGCCCAGACCGCTCGCGATCATCATACAGAAAAGCAGGAAAACTCGCACCGATCCATGCGCTCCATCGTTTACAATTTTTGCGGTCACATGCCACGCTTTGCATGATCGGTCATTAACCGGGCATGTATCAATCGCGCGTATAATCGAAAATCCGGAAGGGATCGGTGCGAAAAAGCTTTGCAAGCGCGGGTTTCTCCGGCAAATATGTAGCACGACTGAAGATTCAGTCTGATTGACGGATTCCCCCTGCCCTGTGCGCCATAGCCCTTGCGGCGATTTTGAAGGCGAGCAGCGGCCCCGGATAGCGGAAGACCAATGCAAACCGGAGACGGATGCAGTTTGAATTTGCCATGGCCGCCCTCAGGGGCGGGACGGCAAGCTGCGCTCTCCATTCCACGAACTCATGCCGGCGCGAGACGCCGCCTTTCTCCACCCGGAGAATGGGCGCCGCTGCCGAACGACAAGGTATTATTTCATGAGCAAACTCATGCTGATCGACGCAGGCCACCCGGAAGAGACCCGTGTTGCCCTCGTTACCAATGAACAGGTTGACGATTTCGATTTTGAAACCTCCGGCCGCCAGCAGCTTCGCGGCAACATCTATCTGGCGAAGATCACCCGCGTCGAGCCATCCCTTCAGGCCGCCTTTGTCGAATATGGCGGCAACCGGCACGGCTTTCTCGCCTTTTCGGAAATCCACCCGGATTATTACCAGCTGCCTCAGGCCGATCGCGAGGCCCTGCTGCGCGAAGCCGCAGAAGCCGCTGCGCAATCGGACGAATTCGACATCGATGATGATGATGATGATGACGACGAAGATGATGTGATCGCCGCCGACACTGATGGCGAGAGTGACGACGACGACGGCGAGGCATCTGCTGAAACGGGCGATAATGCCAGCAAGGGCGAAAACGCAGGACGCCCGGCTCGACGCCCCCGCCGCGAGCCGCGCAATACGCTGCTGCGCAAGTACAAGATCCAGGAGGTCATCCGCCGCCGTCAGGTGTTGCTGGTGCAGGTCGTCAAGGAAGAGCGCGGCAACAAGGGCGCTGCGCTGACCACATATCTCTCGCTCGCCGGGCGCTATTCGGTGCTGATGCCCAACACGCCGCGCGGGGGCGGGATTTCCCGCAAGATCGCGAACGGCACCGACCGCAAGCGTCTCAAGGCGGTCATGAATGAGCTGGAAGTGCCTGAAGGTATGGGCCTGATCGTGCGCACCGCCGGTGCCAAGCGCACCCGGAGCGAGATCAGGCGCGACTATGACTATCTGATCAAACTCTGGGACACGATCCGCGAAAAGACGCTGAATTCGATGGCACCCTGCCTTGTCAATGAAGAGGGCGGGCTGGTCCATCGCGCCATGCGCGACATGTTCGACAAGGATATCGAAGAAGTCCTGATCGAAGGCGACGAGGCCTATCGCGAGGCCAAGGAACTGGCCAAGATCCTGATGCCGAGCCAGGCCAAGAAGGTAAAGGCGTGGAAGGAAGACACGCCGCTTTTCGTTGAAGAGCGCATCGAAGACCAGCTTGATTCGATTTTCTCGCCCGAGGTTCAACTGAAATCGGGCGGCTATCTGATCATCAACCAGACTGAAGCGCTTGTTGCGGTCGATGTGAACTCCGGCAAATCGACCAAGGCGCGCAATATCGAACAGACCGCACTGCAGACCAATATGGAGGCCGCTGAAGAGGTGGCCCGGCAGATGCGCCTGCGCGATCTTGCCGGCCTCATCGTGATCGATTTCATCGACATGGATGAGAACAAGAACAATCGCGCGGTCGAAAAGAAGCTCAAGGATTGCCTCGCGCTTGACCGTTCGCGCGTGCAGTGCGGGCGGATTTCGCAATTCGGACTGATGGAAATTTCCCGCCAGCGCCGCCGTGCAGGCTTTCTGCAGGCGACATCGGACCCCTGCCCGACCTGCAAGGGCACCGGTCGCGTCCGCTCGGTCGGATCGGCCGCCCTGCAGCTCGTGCGGGCCTTGCAGGCGCGGGTTGCCACGGGCGGGCTGAAATCGATCACCGTGGAAGCGCCGACGGAAGTGGCACTGTATCTGCTCAACCACAAACGTGATGCGGTGGCCGCCCTTGAATCAACTGCCGGATTTGCAATCACGATCACCTCGTCAGAAACGATGATGACCGGCGAATTCTCAATCCAGTCGGAGCGTGATCCCGACGCAAAACCCGTCAGTCGCCGGCCTCGCCGACGCCCGGCCTCGCGCCCTGACAGCGAACGCGCTGACACATCCTCCGGGCTCGAAGTGATAGACGCCGAAGATGAAGATGATGGCGACGAAATCGAACTGGCACAGGTGGATGAAGACGACTCTGATGCCAAATCCGAAGTAAGCGGTGCTGGCGAGGACGAAGACGCGCCCAAGCGCAAATCGCGGCGCCGGGGACGGCGAGGCGGTCGCCGCCGGCGGCGACGCGAGACGGACGATAATGGTGAGGAAACGCTCGACGCAGCCGAAGCCGGCGAAACAACCGCTGCGCAAAGCGTGACCCCGCAAGAGAGCGAACGCGAAGTTCCGGTTCTGCAGACGCGGCCCGATCCGGTGCCCGAGGATGGCGGAGCCTTTCTCGACGGTGTTTCGGTCACAGCTGCCGAAGTTCTCAGCGGCATGCCGGAACTGGTGGCAGAGGCAGAGGCCGAGTCCGAATCCGAAGCTGAGGCAAAGTCCGAACCCGAAGCAAAACCGAAATCATCGCGCAGGCGAAGAGGCAACAGGGGGCGCGGAGGGAAGACACGCAATGGCGATGATGTGACATCGGCTGCGGACGCTGCGCCCGATGCTGTTGTCACTGCGCCAGCTGAGGAAGCGCCCGCCAGTCCGCCCGTCGCCGAGGTGGAACAGGTTGAATCCGAGCCCGCGCTGGCGCCGGAAACAGACGAGGCTGATACGGTCGTTCCAGAAGCTGCAACCCCTGTCGCAGAAACAGCGGTCGTGGACGCACCTGCGCCTGACACAACTGATGAGCCGGCCGAAGCGGAGGCCAGCGACGACGACAAGGCCCCGAAACGCGGCTGGTGGGCCCGGCGCCGGGCCTGACGGGCTCATGATTGGCCGGCGTTGAGAGCTGCGGGCCGCGCGCTCTCATCGCCGGCCATGCTGATCAGGGGCCTGCCCGTCCGAGGCGCTCGCGCGCAATACGGTCAGCCACCGCATTGGTGGCCTGATGCGCAGCCAACGCATCATCCATTACCTGCTGGAGCGTGTCTATCATCGCCGTCAGCCGCGCTTCCACCCATGCCGGGTCATAATTGCCGCGAATCTCGGCGGCGACATTGATGATGCCCCCACCATTGATGACATAATCAGGTGCATAGAGAATGCCGCGTGCACGCAGAGCCTCCCCCATCTGCGGCACGACCAGCTGGTTATTGGCACCACCGGCAACGACTTTCACCTTCAGCCGGTCAATCGTCGCCGGATTGATCACCGCGCCCAGCGCATTGGGTGAGAAGATATCCGCCTCGACATCATAGATATCACCCGGATCGACCGTTTCTGCGCCCGTGGCCGCAACGATCTCTGCCAGTGCGACCGGATCGACATCGCACACCACAAGTCTTGCGCTTTCGCCGGCGAGATGGCGGCACAGATATCCACCGACCGAGCCGACCCCCTGCACGGCAATCGTGCGCTGCGAAAGGTCATCGGAGCCGAAGGCGCGCGCAGCGGCAGCCTTGATCCCGCGATAAATGCCACGCGCAGTGGTCGGCGAGGGGTCGCCACTGGCAGCGGCGCCCTCACCGAGCCCGGCGGCATAGCGTGTCTCCTGACCGGCAATCTGGATATCAGCGACATCGATGCCGACATCTTCCGCTGTATAATAACGCCCCTGCAGGCTCTCCACCGCTCGCCCGAAAGCCCGGAACAACTCTGGAGACTTGCCGGTACGGCTATCGCCCCAGATCACCGCCTTTCCGCCACCCAGTTCAAGCCCGGCCATGGCATTCTTGTAGCTCATCCCCTGACTGAGCCGCAGCACATCGGTCAGCATGTCATCGCCGCTGGCATAGTTCCACATCCGGCAGCCGCCCGCCGCCGGGCCAAGATGCGTGGAATGGATCGCGATCAGGCAGCGCAACCCGCTGGCGCGATCATGAAACGCATGCACGTTCTCATGGGCATCAAAACTGGGATGGTCGAACATTGGGGGCCTGCTCCGCCTTGCCCGGACGATTGTCAGATTGCGACCGGGTTGGGAAAACAGCGGCTTAACGCCAGCAGGCCGGGCGGGTCAATCGCTGCGCTGGCCATCACGGTTCGTCGCGACGCTGAATGGCCCGGCAGTCGCAGCCGCGCCACTCGGCAATGGACCGGCGGGCTCGCGCAGAAACGCCAGGTAATCGGCCCAGACCGTCTCTGCCTGCAGGTCGCGCAGCAGCATATGATAACCCTTCGAATAATAAACCGTGCGCGCATGTCCGGGAAAGCGTTTCGCAGAGCGGCTGATCGCGTCGGGCGGAATGACATGATCATTGGCACCATAAGACACGAGCACCGGAACCTGCGGGCCGATCCTTCTGACCCGGTCATGTGCCGTTTCCATCAGGGCGACGACGCCATGAACCTGATCGATCCGGTTTTCCCGCGTCATCATCGAGCTGGACCAGATTTCCCGAAGCATTTCCAGATTGTCGGTCGGCTCGATGCGGACGAGCCGGCGCGGCGGTGTGACAATCCAGCCCGGGCGCATCCGCGCCGATGTCCACAGGCTGGCCCGGTAAAGAAGGGGTAAGGCACCCCAACCGCGAAATCCCGGACCTGACAGGATCAGCCCGTCCGCATCCGGTGGCCGGTCCGAGCCGAACGCCGAGGCCGCCACCGCGCCGCCCATGGAAATGCCGACCACTGCGATCCTTGCCTGCGGATGGCGCGCGCGCGCGAGCTTTACCGCTGTGCGCAGGTCTTCGCGCAAAAGCGTTTCGCGCGGCCAGATCCCCCTGCTCGGCGAACGCCCGAACCCGCGCTGATCATAGGCATACGTCGTCACGCCATGGCCGGCCCAGTAGGGCGCAGCCATGTAGAATGCATTGGCCCAGTCATTCATTCCGTGCAGGCCGATAATCACGATTTCCGGGTCACCCCCATCAGCTTCCCAGACCGTCAGGCCGAGCGCAGCCCCATCAAAGCTGAAGAACTGTTGACCCGCGATGTCGAAACCGGGCGCGGGCGGGGTGGCGAGGTTGAGCCTGCCCTGCGTCACGGGCGTGCATCCGGGGACGGGCATGACGAACAGGGCAAGGACAATTGCGAGCGCACCGAGGCCCGCAAGGCCGGCAAGACCTCGTCTTCGAACCACGGATTGCGCTTGAGCCATGCAGAGTTCCTCCAGCTGGGATGCGGCAACGGGAAAATGCCATGAGCGGCAAATTCAGACCAGCGTGCAACCGTCTCAGTCAGCGAGCGGGCCGCGCGCGCGCCGAGATGCCAGCGCTGGGCATAGGCGCCGACCAGCAGCGTCAGGCCAATCTCCGGCATCAGCGCCAGCAGCTCCGCCCGCCATGTCTGCGCACAGCGTTGCATCGGTGGCAAGTCGGCTCCGTTACGGTCAGAACCAGGAAAACAGAACCCCATCGGCACAAGCGCAATCTGGCGCGCATCATAGAATTCCGCCTCGTTGACACCCATCCAGGCGCGCAGGCGAACGCCGGACGGGTCATTGAACGGCGTGCTGCTGTTGTCGGCGAGATTGCCCGGTGCCTGACCGGCAATCAGGATGCGCGCGGCCCGCCCCGCCTGCAAGACCGGGTTTGGCGTGTTTGGCATGTCTCCCGCGCACAGCGAACAGGCGCGAATCTGCCCGAGCAGATGTTGGAGCGGGTCCATGACTGTTTCATAAGAGCGATGTTGCCTATGTCCAGACAATGCAGGATACGCGCAGGCCGCCGCGAGACCGCCCCGCCCCTTGCCTGGTGACACGGCGCGCGTTAGCTGCGTGGCCATGACAGACACAAAACGCTTTTATGAAGCCAATGACGCCTCGCACGGTTATTATTACGAGGCCACAAAGCTCCTGGTGCAGGAAACGTCGCCGTTCCAGGAGATCACGATATTCGACACTGAAAAGCATGGCCGGGTGATGCTGCTTGATGGTGTCACCATGCTCACCCAATCGACCCATCATGTCTATCACGAGCATATGGTGCATATCCCGCTGGCCTGTATCGGGCGGCCTAGGCGGGTGCTGGTGATCGGCGGCGGTGATGGCGGAACGGTGTCTGAACTGGTGAAATATCGCCAGATCGAACAGATCCATCTGTGCGAGCTCGACGGTCGGGTTGTCGATCTGTCGCGCGCGTTCCTGCCCGATATCGCAGCCGGTCTTGACGACCCGCGCGTGGACATCCGAATCGGCGATGGCGCAGCTTATCTGGCCGAAAATCCCGGCGTTTTCGATGCCATATTCATCGACTCCACTGATATTTGCGAGGATGCGCACGAAGGCGGCCAGGAGATCGCAAGCCCGCTGGCGACCGATGCCTTCTTTGACAGCCTCAAGGCTGGCCTGGCGAGTGACGGCGTGGCCATGCAGATGCTCGGCTCGCCGACCTTCTACCGCAAAGACATGCGCAAACTGATGCACAGGCTGGTTGCGATGTGGCCGCATTTCCGCCCGGTGCTGATGCCTTGCCCGTTCTATATTTCCGGCGACTGGTGCGCGGGAATGCTCTCACAGTCCAACCGGCTGCAACCGCGCTTCGAACACGAGATCACCGGCTCGCTGAAATATTTCAACATGGATATCGCGCAGGGTGCCCTTGCCCTGCCCAATGAAGTGCGCGCCCTGATGCCACCGGCTTGAAGCGGGCGGTCGATCATGCCAGACCTTCGAGCAACAGGAACAATGATCATTCGAGGAAATGGCAAATGAAGACATGGATTTGCGCGGTCGGCGTGATGGCCCTGATGGCGGCATGCGCGCCGGCGAATGACGCCGCTGACAAAAGTGCGCCAGCGCCGGTAGCGCAAACTCGCACGCAACCGGCAGGCCCCAGCCTGCTGATGAAGCTTCCGAAAGCCACCTCCGCCGAAATCACTGCTGAGGATCTGGCAACCCGCATCGCCGCGCTGGCCGATGACACATTCGAAGGGCGCGGACCGGGCAGCCCGGTGGGCGAGGCGTCGGCTGACTGGATTGCCGCTGAAATGCAGCGCATTGGCCTGACGCCGGCCGGGCCGGATGGCGGCTGGTTCCAGACTGTGGAAATGGTCGAACAGGCAATCGACGAGGAGGCGTCCGGGCTGGTGTTTTCCGGTGGCGCATCCGAGCGTGATTTCGCCATGCAGCTCGGCAAGGATGCGGTGATCTGGACCAAGCGCCAGCAAGACTTGCAGCTGGATTTCGCGGGCTCCGAACTTGTCTTTGTCGGTTATGGAGTCGTCGCGCCCGAATATGGCTGGAACGACTATGAAGGCATTGATGCGAACGGCAAGACCGTCGTCATGCTGGTCAACGATCCGGGTTTCGCAACCGGTGACCCCGACCTCTTCAAGGGCAAGGCCATGACCTATTATGGCCGCTGGACCTATAAATACGAGGAAGCCGCACGTCAGGGCGCGACCGCCGCGATCATCGTGCACGAAACAGAACCTGCCTCCTATGGCTGGGATGTCGTGTCCAATTCCTGGTCGGGCGCACAGGCCGACCTGGTGCGCGCAGATGGCGGTGCCAGCCGCGTCGCGCTCGAAGCCTGGATCAGTCTGGATACCGCACGCAGCCTGTTCGCAGATGCCGGCCTCGACCTTGAAGAGATGAAGCGCGCCGCACGCACGAAAGGGTTCACGTCCGTGGACATGGCGAATATGACCGCATCCGGCACGCTGTCGCAAAGTGTCACGCGCACGCAAAGTCGCAATGTTATCGGCCAGCTTGTCGGGGCCAGCACGCCGGATGAATACATGCTTTTCACCGCGCACTGGGATCATCTCGGCAAGAAATCAGATGAAAAAGCCGGCGAGGCCGGACAGGATTTCTACCGCGACCCAATCTTCAATGGCGCGGTCGACAATGCCACCGGTGTGGCCGCGATACTGGAAATCGCCGAAGCCATGGCGGGCGAACAGATTGACCGGTCCGCGCTGTTCGTTTCGGTGACACTGGAGGAATCCGGGCTGCTCGGATCGGCCTATTTCGCCGAAAATCCGACCGTTCCGCTCAATACGGTTGTTGCCGGTATCAATATTGATGCCATGCTGCCGGTTGGCCGGACCCGGGACATGGTTGTCGTGGGTTTTGGCGCTTCACAGCTCGAAGACAGGCTCGCAGCTGTGCTTGAAGGCCAGGACCGCACGATCAGGCCCGATCCCAAGCCGGAAGCGGGCTATTTCTACCGCTCCGACCATATCTCGCTGGCCAAGAAAGGCGTGCCGATGCTGTATGCCGATGGCGGCCCCGACAAACGCGATGGCGGCGTGGCAGCCGGCAAGGCAATTGCTGACACTTATACCGCGCAGCGCTATCACAAGCCGATGGACGAATATTCGCGTGACTGGGATCTGTCCGGCACGGTCGAGGATGTTCAGGCGCTGTATGCCGTTGGCCTCGGCATTGTGCAGTCCGGCGACTGGCCACAATGGTATGATGGCAATGAGTTCAAGGCTATCCGCGAGGCTTCACTCGCCAGCAATCGCGCCACAGAGGACTAGGCTTTGCTCAGTTACCAGCACGGCTTTCATGCCGGCAATCGCGCCGACATGCTCAAACATGCCGTGCTGCACGCGATGCTGCGCGACATTGCGCGCGCCGGGCGACCGATCCTGCATGTCGAAACCCATGCCGGTCGTGCGCGCTATGACCTGACAGGTCCGCAGGCCAGCAAGACCGGCGAAGCGAAAGACGGCGTGCTTTCCGCGCTCGCAATGGCCAGCCCGCCGGTCCCGATTGAACCGTGGCTGAGACTTGCACGCGATGCCGGGCCGGAAAATTATCCCGGCTCGCCGGCGCTGGCCGCGATGCATCTGGCAGAACGCGACCGACTGATCCTGTTCGAAAAGCACCCGGCCGAATTCGAGGCCCTGAAGTCGCAGTTCGCCGATGACCGGCGTGTGCAGGTGAAAAAGGAAGACGGCTATAGTGGCGCGCTGCGCCTGCTGCCCCGACGCGGCGAGCAGATGATCGTCTTTTCCGATCCGAGCTATGAGACGCTCGACGACATGGAGGCGCTCGCAGAATGGACCCCGCGGGCACTTGAGCGCTGGCCGAACGCCGTGGTGATTGTCTGGCTGCCACTGTTTAAAGATGAGCGCGAGGTCGCGTTCGGTCAGTTCCTGGCCCAGCTTGAAGACGGCATTGTCGCGGGCGCGCGCTGGCCCGCCGAGTCAGACAAGGACAGCGCCCTGATCGGATCGGCCATGATGGCTTATCGCGTCTCCCGACCCGCGCAGACGGAAGCCGCCCGGATCGCGCACGCTCTGGACGAATTGTGGCAGACAGCCTGACCGGCGCCCCGTGCCCAGTGCGATTTCCGACCCGAGCCTTACAATGCAGCAACCGGTATTTGTTTCGAAGCGGGCCCGCGACTGCAAGCTTGCGGCCCTTTTGTCTGACACCGGAAACGAAAACCGGGTTCCAACCAGACCGATCAGGCAGTATGCACGTGGCGAACATGCTCAAGACCCGCATCATCCCCTGCCTCGACGTGAAGGACGGGCGCACCGTCAAGGGCGTCAACTTCGTCAATCTGCGCGATGCCGGCGACCCGGTTGCGCTGGCGCGTGCCTATTCGCAGGCCGGGGCAGACGAGCTGTGTTTTCTCGACATTACCGCCAGTCATGAGGGCCGCGGCACATTGCTGGACATCGGTACCCGCACCGCCGAGCAGTGCTTCATGCCGCTGACAGTGGGCGGAG
>CAYUEM010000042.1:0-17572 GCA_964442925.1 uncultured Hyphomonadaceae bacterium | reverse complement strand
GGCTTGATGGCCTCGACCGGGCATTCCGGCTCGCAAACGCCGCAATCGATGCACTCATCGGGGTCGATGACCAGCATGTTCTCTCCCTCATAGAAGCAATCAACGGGGCAGACCTCGACGCAATCGGTGTATTTGCATTTGATGCAGGCATCGACGACGATATAGGTCATTCTGGATCGGGCTTTCTGTCTGCTTGTCTGAGAATATAGAAGGCGCAATTAGGCGGGCCAGTGTCTTTGTCAATTGCCCAGCCTGACGCGTGACAACACGCTTCAGATTTTCTTGTCCATTGCCACGCGCGCTTCGGCCACTCGCCGGGCCCCGGCACGCGCGACATCATCAATGTGCAGCAGCGAGGCGACATGGCGAACGAAAGCGTCTTCATATGGGCAGCGGTCGCCATCGGCCAGGGCGACGCGGTAGAGCCCCTCAATCAGAGCGATACGCTGCGTTAGTGGCAGCGACTTGACCTGCTTTGTGAACGCGTGCGCCCCGACCGCCGCCTCGGCAAGCGTCTCCCCGCGCTGCAACAGCGCATCGGCGCGCGCAGCATCGAAACCGAAGCTTTCCAGCAGGATCAGCGCGATCATGTCGCTTTCCATGTTTGCGTAGACACCGTCGGCCAGCGCCGCCTCGACCAGCAGTGCGGCCGCCGCTTCATGAGGATCGACCGATCTTGCAGGTCGCCGACCGGCGCTGAAAAGGCGTCTGAGAAAGCCAAACATGGGTTCACTCTCCGACCGGCTGGTAAAGCGCCTGCGCCTCTGCCGGCGGGCCTCGACGCGTGCCAAGGGCGATCACTTCGACTGTGCGGATATGGTCATCCTTGCCAAAGGTCAAAACATCACCGGGTGAAATTTGGGTGCCCGGCTTATCAACACGCCGCGTCTGACCGTGCCGGGTGATCCGCAGGCCCTTGCGGGAAACATGCTCGCTAGCCAGCCCCCTTGTCCTGAAAAAGCGCGCGCGCCACAGCCAGGCATCCACTCGCAGTGTTTCTGCCGGCACATCACTCACTGAAAGGGCCGGTAGGTGAATGCACCAGCTTCTGCAGGCTTTTTCCGACGTTTCCGTGGCTTTTTCCTGCGTGCCTCCTGCGGCTTGGGCTCAAGCAGAACAGCCAGCGCCGCAAACGGGCTGTCAGGATCAGGCAAGCGGCGCTCAGGTTTGCGCGCAGCATTTCCGCGCGGTTCCGGGCGGGCCGGGCGCTTGCCCTGGTTCGGTTTTGGCCGGCGGCCACCCGTATTCTGATCTTCGCGGCCAGGCCGCCGTGGCGCATCGGAGCGGGCGGCTGCGCCATCGGGACGCGAACGCGCAGCATAGCGCCAGAGTTTCGCCGCACCGGTTTCAGGATCCTTCTCCGCCGGCGTGAGCCCGAACCCCTTCAGCACAAACGGGAAATCATCGCCGGGACAGGAAATCACCGAGGCCAGATCGGCCGGCAGCTCGAACGCATTGCGCCCGGCGTCACGCCGGCGTTTGGAGATTTCCCAGCCCAGCCGCTCGGCAAGGTCCGCGCGCACGGCCCGCTTTCCAAACCGCAAATAGCCATTGGCGTTTAGCGCGGCGTCACTCCATTCCCCCTGCAGGGCAAAGCTGCCGGCTCCTGTCGGCGCTGTCGGGCAGGCGTCGCCATCAAATACGGTGCGCAGGATCGACACCAGTTGCTGCGGCGCCGGCTTCTGCGCGTCGGGGACATGCGCAGCAACGCGGCCGGCGCGGATGCCAATCACGCGCAGAGCGTCACGCTGCGCCGCGCTGAGCCGGTGGGCAGGGTCATCATTGCGCAGGTCGATCGCCGCACCGCTCTCGCGCAGCCGGAACGCAATCCCGCGCGCCAGCCCTTCAAGGTTTTCGCAGGTTTCCGGTCGCGAAAGCGCATCATGGCTGGGCAGCCGGGTCGCGATCTGACGACCCACCCAGTCGGCAATGGCGGCGCGTGCAGCCTCGCACTCTGTCGGGTCGGCTTCCTCAGCGCCGAGGAGCTCGGTCTGTGGGCGCAGCCATTCGGAGCCGCGGGCCAGCCTTGCCACGGGCTCGCCCAGAAATCGGATGCCGCCGGTCTCGGTAAAATCGAGCGTGCCACCGCGCGCATGTGCGATGTCGGCGAGGCGTTTCGAAAGGATCGGCCGGAGTGCCTGCGCGGCGGCGTTGCGCAGTGCGCGCCCTTCCAGCGTCTTCGCGCTGGATGCCGGTTCGAATTTCAGCCCGACCAGCCGACCGACCGCGTGGCCCTCGACAATGATCTCGCCCTGATTGCCGACTTCACTCACCAATTCGTCTTCCCTCTTCAATCCTGCCAGAAGCGCGGTCGTGCGCCTGTCTACAAAACGTGCCGTCAGCGCGCCATGCAGCGCGTCTGACAGACTGTCTTCAATCTCACGGGTCTTGTCGCGCCACAATTGCGGGTTTTCAAGCCAGTCATCGCGATGGGCCGCATAAGTCCAGGTGCGGATGGCCGCGAGGCGTTGCTGGATATGGGCGATATCGCCGCGCGTCGTGCTGAGCGCTTCCAGCCGTTTTGCCATGCCCGCATCGCCAAGACGTGCATCGGGATCGGCCAGCGTATCGGCCAGACCCAGCACCAGTCGTGCATGACCGTCATGGCCGGACTTGCGGAAATCTGGCAACCGCGCGAGATCCCACAGCCGGCGCACCTTGCGTTCGCCGCGCACATCCGGTCCGATGGCACCATCTTCGGCCATCCGGCGCAGGACCCACTCATCGAGCGCATCCGGGTTCTGGCGCAGCACCGGGTGCGGAGAGGCGCGCGAAAGGCTTGCAATCAGGGTGCGGATCGAACGGAAGTCGAGATCACCGGAGCGCCATTGCAATTCTGTCACCGGCTCGAAACGATGGTTCTCGATCGCATGGACCATGTCGGCATCGAAGGGCGGGCAGTCTCCGGTCTCGCCAAATGTGCCATCACTGCGAAACCGCCCGGCGCGCCCGGCAATCTGGCCACATTCGGCCGCACTCAGGGCGCGGTGCCTGCGGCCATCGAATTTCGCGCGCGCGGCGAATGCAATATGATCGACATCAAGATTGAGCCCCATTCCGATGGCATCAGTGGCAATCAGGAAGTCCACCTCGCCGGACTGATAGAGTTCAACCTGCGCATTGCGTGTGCGCGGGCTGAGCGCACCCATCACGACAGCCGCGCCCCCCTTGTGACGGCGCAGGAATTCGGCAATCGCATAAACCTCCTCAGCGGAAAAGGCGACGATGGCGCTGCGCCGGGGCAGCTTGGTCAGCTTTGCCGGGCCGGCATGATGCAGTTGCGAGAACCGCTGGCGGACATCATTTCCTGCATGCAGGTCAAGCTCGCGCAGCACGTCCCGCATGGTCTCGGAACCCAGAAGAAGGGTCTCCGATGTGCCGCGTGCATTCAGGATGCGATCTGTAAAGACATGCCCACGCTCACGGTCGGCGGCCAGCTGGATTTCGTCAATGGCAAGAAAATCCACGCGGCGCTGCGCCGGCATCGCCTCCACGGTGCAGACATGATAGCGCGCAGTGGGCGGCTCGATCCGCTCTTCGCCAGTGATCAGTGCGCAGGCTGACGCGCCTTTCACCTGCGTGATGCGGTCATAGATCTCGCGTGCCAGCAGGCGAAGCGGCAGGCCGATCATGCCCGTGCCATGGCCCAGCATGCGCTCGATGGCATAATGGGTCTTGCCGGTATTGGTCGGCCCGAGAATGGCTTTCAGTGTCGGCATGGCGGCGGTTCCGTCGCGGGTTGCGGCCTTGTCAGCCCTGGCCCAGCGCCGTCAGGCGGCGCGCGAGAGCTTCAGCCAGGCGCGGGCCCAGTTTGGGCCCTTGAAGGGGATAGAGATAGGGCTCGATCAGTTCCAGTTCCATCAGGTAGAGCCCGCCATCATCGCCGCGCAGCATGTCAACGCGCGCATAAAGCGGTGGTTCAACGAACACATCGAGCACCTTGCGGGCCGCATCCCAGTCGGCTCCATTCGGCGTGATCGCCTGTTCGACACCGCCATAGGATGACTGGATACGATAGTCACCCTCTGCCGGGCGTTTGACCAACGCATGGCTGAGCGCGCCATCAATCAAGATGAAACTCATCTCGCCCTCGCGCGTGATCGCTTCGAGATAGGGCTGCAGCATCATCGCCAGCGGCATTTCCGGCACACTTTCGCCGCGCGCAATCAGGTGCTGGCCTGCCGCACCGGCGCCGACCTGCCGTTTCGCCACGATCTGTTCGCAGCCAAACGCTTCGAAGGCGGCGGCGACCTCTGCCGGCCCGGCATGGTCGAGCCAGAGTGTCGGGATCAGCCGCGCGCCGCGCGCTTCCAGCTCGCGCAGATAACCCTTGTGCTTGTTCCAGGCGACCATTGCGGCCGAATTGAACAGGCGCGTGTGCGCCTCAATCTGCTGCAATGTGCGCAGGAACTCCGCTTCGCGATCCCAATAGTCCCAGGTCGTGCCGATCAGTGCAGCGGCAAAGCCGCTCCAGTCGGCTGAGGCATCATCCCAGCTGATTTCGACAAGCTGCATACCGCGCTCTGCGAACGGGGCGAGAAGGGCGCTCATCATCCGGTCATGCTCGAACGCATCGGGCCGGCGGATCAGCGAGCCCGGCAATGTGACGGGCGAGGCGAGATAGGCAATCTTCATCATTGGGGCGCCCTTATTCCGATGTGCGCGGACGCTGAACCCTGCGCGCATTCGGCGCATCAGCGCCGGCGCGCAGTCGCGCTTGCCCCGCTCTGCAAGGATCGGTCCCGATCCATACCGCTTGGTGTTACACCGTGCACCGCGCTTGCGTCTATCGCCGCCTTGGCCTAGCCCGACGGAAAATCATTCGCCGGAATTCAAGGAGCCTTCCCCATGAGCGAGACCGCTTTCGACATTGTCGGCCTTGGCAATGCCATTGTCGATCTGATCTGCCCGGTCGAGGACCATTTCCTTGCAAGCTGGGACATCCGCAAGAACGGTATGACGCTGATCGACGAGGACCGCGCCGAGGCTCTGACACGCGCCGGCGCGGGCACCGAAACCTCCGGCGGCTCCGGTGCCAACACGATTGCCGGCGTGTCGAGCTTCGGTGGACGGGCAGCCTATATGGGCAAGGTCGCAAAGGACCGGCTCGGCGAGGTGTTCCGCGCCGAGATCCATGGCGACGGGGTGCATTTCCAGACCCGGGCTCTGGATGGCGGACCTGCAACGGCGCGCTCGATTATTTTCGTCACGCCCGATGGCGCACGTTCGATGAACACCTTCCTCGGCGCGTCGGTAATGTTTTCAGCCTCCGATATCGACGAGGAGATCATCCGCAACAGTCAGATCCTCTATCTTGAGGGCTATCTTTTCGACCGTGACGCCGCCAAGTCTGCCTTTGTCCACGCCGCCGAGATTGCGCGCGCTGCGGGCCGCAAGGTTGCACTGACCCTGTCGGACAATTTCTGTGTCGAACGCCACCGCGACAGTTTCCGCCATCTGGTGCGCGGTCATGTCGATCTGCTGTTTGCCAATGAGGAAGAGCTCAAATCGCTATATGAGACCGCAGATTTCGATGCGGCTGTTGCCGCCCTGCGCGCCGACAGCGCACGCGCAGCGGTGACGCGTTCGGAAAAAGGCTCGGTGATTGTCGGCGATGGTGAGCCGATCGTGCTGCCGGCTGCGCCAGTCTCGCAGGTTGTCGACACCACTGGGGCAGGCGACCAGTATGCAGCCGGCTTCCTGTTCGGTGAGGCCCGCGGCCTGCCGCTAAGCCTGTGCGGCCAGCTTGGCCATATCGCGGCCGCTGAGGTGATCAGCCATTATGGCCCGCGCCCGGAGGTCAGCTATCGCGAACTGGCCGAAAAGGCGGGCCTGTCGATCTGACGCGGAATTCCTGTGCTCGGAGCGACGAATCGAGCTGGAAAATCTTTCCGGCGCGCGGTTTTGGCAGGCTCGCGCGCTATCCGTTCATCGCCTGGAATTTGATATAAGCCGGACCGAGCACAACAACGAACAGCACGGGCAGGAAGAAAACGATCATCGGCACGGTCAGCTTGGCTGGCAGCGCGGCAGCCTTCTTTTCCGCTTCTGACATGCGCATGTCGCGGTTTTCCTTGGCCATGACCCGCAGCGCATCACCCAGCGGCGTGCCGTAACGCTCGCCCTGATTGAGGGCCATGCAGACCGATTTAACGCCCTCATGGCCCGTGCGTTTGGCGAGATTGTCATAGGCCACCCGACGTTCGGGCAGATAGGACAACTCCGCCGTGGTCAGCGTCAGTTCCTCGGCAAGCTCTGGCGAGGCCTGACCGATTTCCGCGCCGACCTTGGCAAAAGCCATCTCGATCGACATGCCCGACTCCACGCAGATCAGCATCATGTCGAGTGCATCAGGAAAGGCGCGCATGATCGATTGCTGTCGTTTGGACGCAATATTGGAGACATAGAGATTGGGCGCATAAAATCCGGCCGCTGCGCCAAACAGGATCGAGCCGTATTTCATTTGCGGCTGGAAGCCGTGATCATTGACAAAGAAAATGTAGAAAAAGGCGGCCACCGCGCCGACAAAAGGCAGCGAGAACCGAAAGAAGTAGAATGTCGCAATCGGGCCAGGTCCGCGCATACCCGCCTGCGCCATCTTCGTTTCGATATTGGGGTCTTCCAGCAGCTTCATCAGGTTCAGCCGCTTGGTGACATCCGACATCATGCCCTTGGACTCGCGCCGGATGCTCGCGGTGTCGTTTGCCGTGCGCGCACGCGACGCCTTGCGCAGCCGCTCGCGCTGGGCCGTGACCGCCTTGAGCCGGGTTTCCAGCTTGTCGCCCTTGAGAACCGGAAGTGTCAGCGAAGTCACGGTCGCGAACATGGCCACAGCCGCCAGCAGCGAGGCCAGCGTCGGCAGATTGATGAAATTGATCGCGAAATCTTCGATATTCACCGCGACGGTCTCCTCTGGCGCTTACATGTCGAAATTGATCATCTTGCGCATCACCATGATGCCAAGGAACATCCAGAAACCACCGGCCGCCAGGAACAGGTTGCCTGTCGGTGTGAGGAAAAGTTCCATCACGTAGCTCGGCGTCGTCATGTAGACCATCGTGCCGACCGCGAAGGGCAGCGATCCGATGATCATCGCCGACGCTTTCGCCTCTGATGACATTGCCGAGACCTTTTCGCGCATCATCTTGCGGGCGCGAATGATCGACGACAGGTTACCCAGCGCTTCTGAAAGGTTACCGCCGGTCTTGGACTGGATGATCAGAACGATCACGAAAAAATTGACCTCCGGAAGCGGAACCCGCCGGTAGAATTTGGCCAGTGCCTGTTCAATCGTGTTGCCCATGCGCAGATTGTCCGACAAGGTGCGGAATTCGTCGCTAAGCGGTTGCGGGCTTTCGCGCGCGATGATCTGCAGACATTCATTCAGCGGCAGGCCCGATTTCACACCGCGAACGATGATGTCGACTGCATCGGCGAATTGGGCACCAAGCTTGCCATAGCGCCGCTTGATCATCATGCCGAGCAAAAATCGCGGCAATCCCATGAAGCCGACAAAACCTGCACCGGCTACCGCCAGCGGGCGCGAGCGCAGTTCCATTCCCTTGACCGTCATCCCGTCGGCGCCGGACAGGTAGATCAGAACCGCCAGAACAACACCGAGAATGGCCGAAACGATCCAGAACGCGGAAACCGGCACATCATCCAATCCAGCCTGTCTGAGGCGTGAAGCGATATCGCGCGGCATGATCGACTTGCGTCGTGTCTCATTCTGCTCACGCAGGTTCTTCAGCATCTGCTGGGTCTGGCGGCGTCGCGGGTTGACCGGCTCGGCTTTGCCCTTGCGTTTGGTGGTCTTGTCGCGCGAGTGGATCTGACGCGCACGCTTGGCCGCGGCTTCACCCGCATCGCCGCCGGCAAAAGCCAGACCGACACCGGCAACCGCCAGAAATGCCAGCGCCGCCATGCCGAAAATCATCAGGTCCTGCTGCGAGATGTCCATTCAACCTGCCTCAATTGCCGTCTTCGAGCGCATCGAGCGCCAAGGCGAGATCATTGTGCAGATTGTAATAGGACGCCCTTTCCCAGAAACGCGGTCGCCCGATTCCGGTGCCGCGATGCTTGCCCTTCACCTTGCCATTGTCGTCTTCGCCATCGATCTCAAACTTCAGAACGTCCTGAAGAACAATCGTGTCGCCCTCCAGACCCATCACTTCGGTGACGGCCATGATTTTCCTCGATCCGTCACGCAGGCGTGAAGCCTGAAGGACGACATCGATCGAGCCGACAATCATTTCACGGATCGTGCGCGCCGGCAGCGAAAAACCGCCCATGGTGATCATCGATTCCACCCGGCTGAGCGCTTCGCGCGCGGAGTTGGCGTGCAAGGTGCCCATCGAACCGTCATGACCGGTGTTCATGGCCTGTAAAAGGTCGAAAGCTTCAGGTCCGCGCACCTCACCGACGATGATCCGTTCCGGGCGCATCCGCAGACAGTTCTTGACCAGATCGCGCATGGTGACCTCGCCAGAGCCCTCGATATTGGGCGGGCGGGTTTCAAGCCGCACCACGTGCGGCTGCTGCAATTGCAGTTCCGCTGAGTCCTCACAGGTGATGACCCGCTCACCCGGCTCGATGAACCCGGTCAGACAGTTGAGCAGTGTCGTCTTGCCTGAGCCCGTTCCGCCAGAAATCAGCACATTGCAGCGGGCGTTGCCGATGATCCTGAGAATTTCCGCGCCAGAAGGGGAAATCGAGCCGAAATTCACCAGGTCCTGCAGCCTGAGCTTGTCCTTCTTGAATTTGCGGATGGTGAGCGTCGGCCCGTCGATTGCCAGCGGCGGGGCGATCACATTGACGCGCGAGCCATCCAGCAGGCGCGCATCACAGATGGGCGAGCTTTCATCAACGCGGCGACCGACCTGACTGACGATCCGCTGACAGATGTTCATCAGCTGCGCATTGTCGCGGAAGCGGACATTGGTCCGCTCGATCTTGCCATTGACTTCAATATAGCAGGTGTCGGCACCGTTCACCATGATATCGGCGATGTCATCGCGTGCCAGAAGCGGTTCGAGCGGGCCGTAGCCGAGCACGTCATTGCAGATGTCATTGAGCAGTTGTTCCTGCTCCGAAATCGACATCACGACATTCTTGATGGCGATAATCTCGACAACAATGTCGCGGATTTCCTCGCGCGCGCTTTCGGAATCGAGCTGTGCCAGTTGCGCCAGATCGATCGTGTCGATCAACGCATTGAACACCGTCATCTTGGTCTGGAAATACTGCTCTGACCGGCTGTCGACTTCCCTGACGGGCTCGGGCGCAATTTCCGGGCCCGATTTGAGTTTGACTTCCTTTTTTAACTCAGAAGCGCCGGGAATCGCGCTGCTCACCGGCTTCGGCTTTGGCGGCGCGACAGGCGCAGGCTTTGCAGGGGACGCAAGGGCAAGGCCCGCATCACCCTCCGCAAAACTCACTTTCTTCTTGCCAAACGCCATTGTCTACTCCGTCCTTGAGCGCTCTCAGCGGCCCATCAGTTTCTGCAGCAGCGTTTTCTGGCGCTGTTCGACGGCCTGCCCAGTCAGCAGCGATGCCAGATGATCGATTGCGATTGACGGTTTTGCTGCCGGGTCGGTTTCGGAGATCATCTGTCCGTTGTTCGATGCCGTGCCGAAAAGCTGCGGATCAAACGGCAGGATGATCGCTGGCTCCATCCCGATCGCTGCAACGAAATCCTTGATCGGGATTTCGGGACGCTTGGGCACGCCAGTCATGTTGATCACCAGCCGCGGGGGCGCATCATTCGGGCGCTCGGCCTGCAGCCGGTCGATCATGTTCTTGCCATTGCGCAGCGAGGCGAGATCCGGCTGGCACACCAGAACAACCTCGTCGGCATCCATGAGCGTTCTCTGTGTCCATGCCGACCAGACATGCGGCAGGTCAAGAACCACCCACGGCATCAATCCGCGTACGGTTTCAATGACCTTGCCATAGGCTTCCGGCGCAATCTCCGGCATCTCATCAACGCTTGCCGGCGCCGTGAACAATGACAGCCGGTCGGTTGCCTTGGCGAGCAGGCGCGAAATCACGGACTGGTCAACCCGGTCCGGGTCCAGCAGCGCATCGGTCACGGTCTGCTGGTTGTCATGGTTGAAATCGAGCGCCGTGGTTCCGAATGACACATCAAGATCGACGAGCACCGTGTTGAAGCCAGCATTCTCCGAGAGCGCCCAGGCGAGATTGTGGGCAATTGTCGAGGCGCCAACCCCGCCCTTCGCACCCACCACGGCGACCGACTTTCCGATAAAAGGCGCATCCGGATTGGTAAACAATTCGCCGATCGAGCGCACAACCTGCAACGGCTTGACCGGCGGAACGACATATTCGCTGACGCCGCGCGCCATCAACTGGCGATAGAGCTTGATGTCATTGGTCGCGCCGATGACCATCACCTCCACGCCTTCGTCGCAGTATTCGGCAAGCCGGTCGATCTGCCCGATCATCTCGCTGGCGGGCGCGGCGGACTCAACGATCAGAAGGTTGGGCGAGACATTGCTTGAAAGATAGCCAATCGCACTTTCCAGGCCGCCATCGGAGACCTTCACGTTGGCCTGGGCCATCCGCCGGTCGCCTGCGACAACGCGCATCAGTTCGATGGTTTCCGGCTGCTCCAGGAACGCCATCACGGAGATTGCCGGAATTGGACGATCACCCCCCGATCCCGGTGTCACTTCGAGGTCGACATCTTCGAAAATGACATGTTTCTGAGGGGCTTCCAACTGCGGCGCGGCAAGGGCCTCTGCCTCATCGGTATCAGCATCGAACGCGTCAAGGGTCGCGCTCACCGGCTCTGGCAAATCACCGCCAGCCGAAGCGAAATCCTCGTCCTCGTCAAGATCGAAATCGAAATCCTCGTCGAAGAGTGCGTGTTCCTTGCCCATCAAATCCACTCCATCATGTTCGAAATCATCATCACCCGCCGATGTCCGAAACGGTCACCTGCTCGTCGCCACCGGCCGCACCTGTCACTTCGCCTTTTCGATAAGCTTCCATGATCACTGAAACGCGCCCCTGATCACGCGGTCCGAGTTCCCGGTTGCCGAGCAGATCGGCCGGATCGGCAAGCATCGCTGCGAGGTTGAAGCGCACACTGCAGCCAAGATAGCCGAGCGAGTTGTTGCCGGAGATATCAGCAAGGTCATAATTGGCCAGCGACTGACAATCGGGCGCGACGGCCTCATAGACATCGAATGCGAGAACGATCGGTGCCCGCCGTCCGCGCGCGTCATAAGCGCTGCCCTGAATGGCCTCCCAGGCCACGCCCTTCTCCCAGGCCAGCTCACGCGCCACCTTGACGGCCTCGACCGCGAGCTGCTGGTCGGGGCCATTCTCCGGCATCGCCATGATCAGCGGACCATGCCCGCGATCGCGATAACCGGCGACGAACCGTTCGAGGTTCATCAGGTCTGACCGTTTCAGCGTCGGATAAGCCGGATCAAGCTGGATTTCGAGCACTTCGGTGGCCTGGCGCACACCGATCTCGTGGCGATCCAGCGGCGTGCCTTCCAGCATGATATTGGATGCACCGCCCTCGGGACCGCTCTGACAAGCGACCAGCGCTGCGGAAAGTGTTATCGCACAGGCACTTTTGCTGAATATCGACATCGCCGTGTTCCTCATTCCTCGATAAAGCCGACAGGGGCGCGATAATTGTCGCCGTCGAGCCTGCGCTCGCCCTTGGCATACATGCGGTTGAGCTTGCCGAAGAGAACCGTGCGCAAATCTCCCGCCACTGCGAAACCATCGGCCGGCGTGCGCAGCTTCTTCTTGCTGGTCGGGTCGACAAGATAGGGCGTGATGATCACGACAAGCTCGGTCTCGTCATTGGCAAATTCACGCGACTGGAACAGCGAGCCGAGTATCGGGACATGTTTAAGGCCAGGAAGCTGGTCAAGTTCCTGACGCGTGCGCGTCTGGATCAGCCCGGCCAGCATCATTGACTGACCTGAAGGCAGCTCAACCGTCGATTCCACCCGGCGCACAGACAAAGCAGGCACACCCCCCTGCGCGCCCTGACTGGACAGTTCCGAGACTTCGGTCGAGACGCGCAGCGAGATGCGATCTTCCGACAGGACAATCGGCGTGAAACCCAGCCCGACACCAAACTGCTTGAATTCGATGCCAACGACGCCGAACTGGTCGGGCGGTGTCGGAACAGGAAATTCTCCGCCGGCAAGAAAATTCGCAGACTCGCCGGAGACGGCGGTAATGTTCGGCTCGGCAAGTGTACGCGCCATGCCGACACGCTCCAGCGCTTCAACATTGAGCCCGGCCTCGAACTCGACCAGCCCGTTATCAATATCGGCATAGTTGAACGCTGCCGTTCCTCCACCCGTGATATTGGCGTTCGAAAAACCCAGATCGATATTGACGGGATCGCTGTTCTTGTTGGCACCATCAAATGCGAGCTGGGGGTTGATGCCCAGCTGCTTGAGGAAGCTGCGCTGCATCTCGATCACACGCACTTCCAGCAGGACCTGGTCCTTGGCCGCCACGGACATCATGTTGACGATCTTGGCGTCTTCGCCGGCATAGAGCGCAACCAGCTGGCTGACCTGTTCGGAAGCTGCGACATTATCAACTGCGCCGGTCAGCACGACCGAACCATTGACCGATTCAGCCGATACACGCGCATCGGGAAGATGGCGCGCAAGCAGCGCCTCAAGCCCTGTCAGGTCCTGCTCAACGGCGAGTTCGAGATTGAGCAGCTCCATGCCCTGATCATCATAGATGAACGCATTGGTCTGGCCGACCGCAATTCCGCGGAAGATGATCCGCTGGCGGGTCTGGACCACGGCATCGGCAATGTCGGAATTTGTGATGACGACATCTGCAGCAGGGCGCGGCAGCTCGACGACCGTGGACTTGTTCAGTCCGAGAGTCACGAATTTCGAAGCTGCCGAACCTCCAGGCTCGGTCACCGAAACACCGACAAGGTTTTGTGCCGCTGCAGGCGGGCTGGCAGCAAGAGCCGCCGCAATACCCAGCGAAAGCGCTGCAAGAACCGGCCGTTTTGCCATCTTCAGCTCCCCTTCGGTGTTTCGACGGTCATCTGCCCGTCGCGGAAGACTTTCACCGATTCAACCTTGCCCGACTTGTCAGCCGTGTCACCGTCCTGGAACGGCATGACATCGATCAGGAAATCGGTCCGCGCCTTGGTCGGCCCGCCCGGCACAGCGTCGCGCAGGGCACGCAGGGCCAGCGAGACAGTGCCAAGCCGCTCGGCCATCACCATCAGCTGGGCCTGGCGCGGCTCAAGCTCGACCGTTGCGGTTGAACCGATCGCGAACTGGCTGCCGCTGTTGAACAACTGGTCGATCGCGAGAACCCGGACATTTTCAAGGATCGTCGTTGTGGTCGGGCGCGAGAATTGGCGCTCACCATCGGTCAGCTCGACAGTATAAGTCACCATGACGTCGACACGGTCATTCGGCAGGATGAACCCGCCGGACGCACTGTCGGTGGAAATCTCCACGGAAACCGCGCGCATGCCGGGTGTCAGCAGCGCAGCCATATAGCCCGTGTCGCCCTTCTGGACGATTTTTTGCGGCAGGATCGGCTCGCTCTCATAGATCGGTGTGCGAATGACCGAATTGACGACATCTTCCATTGCGGTTGGAGCAATGTCTTCGGTGTAATAGCTGATGTTGACGGCAGCTTCCGGCCAGTCCTGCCATTCGACATCGCCGGGAAGCAGCAATTCGCCGACATTCATGTCGCGCGTGGCCACCAGCACCGGCACCTGTGGCGTCTCGATGACTTGCGGTGCCGGCGCAGCTGTCTCGGCAATTGCGACGGGTGCGGGCGGTGGAGGCGGTTGCTGCGAGATTGTACGCACGAGCATGGCAGCGCCGGCAGCCGCGCCGGCAGCGATCAGCAGAATGATGAGACGCATCGGCGACATTGCTCGTCCTTTTTCGTTTCTGGTGGCCCGCGCGCAGGCGGGGGCTTTGACCAGTTGTGATTGTGTCAGCCAGCCACTAAGGCAGGGTTAACACCAAGATTTGAAAGTGGTTCTGCAAACAGTTCGGCATGGGGCACCGCCAGAATGACCCCGGCCGTGATCGCGACGGCATAAGGCACACCCTCACCGGCAATGAACGGGCGGCGCATGAATGCCGGAACGCGCTCCGGGCTCAGGCCGGCGCGCGCGGCCATCAGGACGATCGCCATCACCCCGCCGGCAATCGCCATCCAGGCGAGGAAGGGCAAGGTCGCCGCCGGCCCCAACCACAGCACGACCGCCGGGATCATCTTGGCGTCACCGCCGCCGAACACCCCAATTGAAAACAGGATAAAACCGACGACCAGCGTCGCCAAGGCGAGACCGACATGAAGCATCACCGTCTCGGTTCCCGGCCGCGCCAGAACAAGGGCGGCAAGCCCGGTCAGGGCAATCGCGAGGTTGAGCCAGTTCGGAATGGTCAGCGTCGTGACATCCTTCAGCGCCGCAAACAGGCAAAGCGCCAGACCGGTCAGCAGCAGCAAGGTCACAAGCATGTCAGTCGCTCCAACAATTCAACGAATTTCACGGTTTCATTTCATCAAAAAATAAAGGAACAATTGACGGGACAATTTTTTGCAGTTTGTACAAAAGAAAAAGCCGCCGGATTTCTCCAGCGGCTTTCCTCAGAGAGGCCAGGCCTCTCTTTTTCTGACAACCCTCAGGCCTTAGGCCATCTGGTCCGCAACAGCCTGGAAGGTGTTGGCTGTGTTGCCACCCAGCGAGGTCACGGCCGTGATGATCGCGACAGCGATCAGGGCAGCGATCAGGCCGTATTCAATGGCGGTGGCGCCGGATTCGTCGTTGAAGAAACGAGCAAGCTTTTGCATTGGAAACTCCCATCATGCGGTGTTGAGTAAAGTCCCGAGCTTTCGGGGTTTTTTCCCGGAACGAGGATGGGTATACATGATCGACATTGCCACCCGGTAAAGTGATACAGAAAGACCGTGAAGATATTTCAAGTCTCCGTTTACCCTTGCAAGTCACCCCGCTCGCCGCGAAGGTTGCGGATGCGCTTGAGTGGTCTTGTGTTCAGCGCCGCAGGACAGAATATTCCCTCGTCCTGCCCACCCCGGACCTGATCCGGGGTCTGTCGCATTGTGAGCCCGAAACAGGCAGGTCCTGGAGCAAGTCCGGGACAAAGCGGTTATCTTGCATATTTTCAGCAACCCTTTCAGGGCGACTTCCGACCCAATATCGCACGCCAGGTGCAAATGAAATTTGCCTGGAATTTGCTGGTTTGTCTGCAACCGCCCGTAACCTCTAAATGCTAATGACAGCGAATATGTTCAGATCCATTCGGGCGAAGACTTGTCATGCACCTTCTCAAATTCAATGGTGTTTTCAGCGCGCGCCTGCACCAGCGTTTTCGGCGCTGGGCCGCAGACCGTCGCGGCGCAACCGCAATCGAGTTTGGCCTTCTTGCCGCGCCATTCTTCTTCCTTCTGTTCGGCATCATGGAAATCGCCGTGATCTTCATCATCACTACGGTCATGGAACATGGCGCGGCGGAAGCCGCGCGGGCCATCCGCACCGGCGAGTTCCAGAATTCATCGGCCAATTCGCTTGAGGACTTCAAGACCGACATCTGCGCGAATATGGCCGGGCTTTTCGACTGCCAGAACAAGCTGGAGATCGATGTGCGCACGTTTGCCACTTTCGCCGACACAGCAGATGAAAGCCCGATCGATGAGGACGGAGATTTCGACGATTCAAGTTTCCAGTTCACTCCGGGCGGGCGCGATTCAATCGTCGTCGTGCGCATCTTCTATGAGTGGGAGCTTTTCACCCCGGTGATCAGCGGCCCGCTCGCAAACTTGTCTGGCAACAAGCGACTCATTCAGACCACGGTGGCTTTCCGCAATGAACCTTTCTGATCTTTTCGCGCGCGTCTCCCCGCTCCGCTTTTGGCGCAACCGGTCCGGCCTGGCTGCGATCGAGTTCGCTTTCATCGCGCCGGTGATGTTGCTGTTCTATTTCGGCACTGTTGAAATCTCGCTGATGATTCTGGCAGACCGCAAGGTCACGACCGCCGCATCAACGCTCGGCGACCTGACGGCCCGCGCTGTTGCGGTCACCGATGATGATCTTGATGATATTTTCGAAGCGACCCGGCTGACGTTGCAACCCCATGATTCCTCGCTGGCCCGCATGCGGATCACGTCAGTGTTCATCGACGCATCTGACGGAGACAAGGTTAAGGTCGACTGGAGTTATGCCAACCCGATATGGACGCCCTATGCCGCCGGCGAGGAACTGACCGTTCCCGCTGGCCTGATACCGACCGGTGGCTCGGTGATTTTCGCAGAAGTTGAATTCGATTATTCTGCGGCACTCGGTTACTTGTTCACATCATCCTCCGAGCTCAAGGATAACTTCTATCTGCGGCCAAGACGGGTCGACAGGATCGCTCTCAACTGACCCAAACATTTCCTGCTCGGTTCGGGCGCCTGTCTCCAAGGCCGATATCGGCCATTGGCGCGCCCGCACAGGCGCGATAGTGACTGTGCCGGCATGGACAGTGAAACCGAAAACCCGCCGGAAACCTCTGCGACACGTGCGCCGACGCCCTTCATGGCGCAGTATCTGGAGATCAAGGCACGCCACCGCGATGCGCTCTTGTTCTTCAGGATGGGCGATTTTTACGAATTGTTCTTCGATGATGCAAAGCGTGCCTCGGAGATTCTCGATATCACGCTGACGTCGCGCGGCGAACATGAGGGTGCCCCGATACCGATGGCTGGCGTGCCCTATCATGCCGCAGACAGCTATCTTGCGCGGCTCATCCGGTCCGGTGCGCGCGTTGCCGTGTGCGAACAGACCGAAAGCCCTGCCGAGGCCAAAAAGCGCGGCTCGAAATCTGTCGTGCGCCGCGAAATCGTGCGCATCGTCACGCCCGGCACGCTGACCGAAGATACGCTGTTGCCAGCGCGGGAGGGGCAGGCACTGGCGGCAATCGGCCTGGCCGCTGGCGGGCGCGAGGCGGCACTGGCCATCGCTGATATTTCCACCGGGGCTTTCGCACTTGCCGCCTGCACTCCTTCGGCCCTTGCCAGCGAATTGGCGGCATGGCCCGTGCGCGAAATCCTGCTGCCTGACAGCGAAACCGCGCGCGAGATTCTCAATGATGCACTGGCAGCGCTGGACATTCCGAAGGTCGAGCGACCGGCACGGCTGGCCAGTCCGGCGAATGGCGAGCGCCTGATCCGGCAAGCCTTCCGGGTCGGCGCACTCGATGCTTTCGGGGAATTCTCCCGCGCGGAACTCGCCGCAGCCGGGCTGTTGCTCGATTATGTGTCGCTGACGCAGGCGGGCGGTGATATCTGCCTTGACCCGCCACAGCGCCGCAGCGCCAGCGTCGGTCTTGCAATCGATATCGCGACACGCGCCAGCCTTGAGATCGAACGCACCCTTGGCGGTGAGCGCGCCGGCTCTGTGCTGGCGACAATTGACCGAACGGTAACTGCGCCAGGCGCCCGGCTACTGGCTGCGCGCCTGTCGCGCCCCTCGACACAGGCCGACGAGATCAGCGCGCGCCATGACAGTGTC
>CAYUEM010000041.1:0-17602 GCA_964442925.1 uncultured Hyphomonadaceae bacterium | reverse complement strand
GGACCTTTTATCTCGCCGGTGCGGTCTCGTCGTTCGAAAGCGGCGGGATGTGCAATTACCAGATCCAGTATATTCGCAACCGGCGCACCCTCCCGCTGACCCGCGACTATATGCGCGAGGCTGAATTGAGGCTGCTGGAGCGCGAAACCGCCGGTGCCGTGCCGGCCTGATCGGCGCGTTTTCCGACCATCGCGCCAATTTCACATATCGGCTTCACACGATCTTTCCCTGTTTAATCGTATCCATGCTGCAAAAGCGATGTTGGATGAAATGAAACAGCCGTCTTTTCTTGAGAACCGATCCGGCAATGTCGCCATGATGATGGGTCTGGCGCTGATTCCCCTTATCACCCTGATCGGCTTTGCGACCGATGCCTCGCGGCAGCAATCGGCCGAGGGCGAGTTGCAGGCGGCGATCGACATGGCAGCACTGGCAACGGTCCGCACATTTTCAGACGCGACGATGACAGAAGACCAGCGCCGCGCTTATGCAGCCAATTATATCAGTGAGAATTATTCCCAGCCCGCTTTCGTCAGCCTCGCGCAACCGCAAATCCTGTTTCCGAAGAATGGCCGGGTGGAGATTATCCAGACCGGGGCACTGCCGAGCGCATTTCTCGGCGTCATCGGCAAGCAGGAACTTGGCCTGAATGTCTCCTCGGCAGCCGAGGCCAGCGGGGCGGCGTTCTGGAAGCGGCGCTGGTGCTGGACGTCTCACGCTCAATGGAGGGCCAGCCGCTTGCCGATCTGAAGATCGCCGCGAAAGCCTTCATTGCAAATGTGATCGACAGCTCGAATCCGGACGTGCGTGTATCGATTGTGCCGTTCAGCCACTATGTGAATGTCGGCATTCACAACCGCAATGCGAGCTGGATGGACGTGCCGGACGATTATACCAGCAGCTGGGAAAACTGCACATCGACCGAAGCGCAATATCTTGCGGCCGGCTGTTATGAAGAAGACTACACCTGCACCTGGACCGAAAGTGACTCCGATGAGGAACATTCTGCAACATGTCAGCGCTGGCAATGCCCGGACTGGGACATGCTCGAACAAACCTGCACGACGGAATCGATGGACTTTACGTTCAATGGCTGCGTCAACTCGCGCACGCCGCCCTATGACGTAGAGGACACACGCTGGGACATTGATGTGGAAGGCGCGATGTCTGAGGGCGTGCCGTCATGGTGGTGCCCTGCACCGATCCAGCCGCTGACCAACAGCCAAAGCGTGCTCGACGGGGCAATTGACAGCCTTGCGGCGACCGACTGGACTTACATTGCGCCGGGCCTGGCCTGGGGATTGCGCACGCTGTCGCCGGGCATTCCGTTCGATGAGGCACTGGCCGACATTGATTTCGCCAATCAGGGCGGGCGGCGCGTCATCGTCCTGATGTCGGATGGCGCCAATACAAGGTCAGCAGATTCAGGTGGCTGGCCGAACGTGGAGGACGGTGCCCCGGCTGATGTGCGCACGCTGGCGGCCTGCGATGAGATCAAGGCCAATGACATCGATATCTACGTCATCGGCTTCAACCTCAGCGACGCGGCGACGATCGCCATGTTGACCAGCTGCGCGTCAACAGCAGACCAGTATTATCCGGCCAATAGCGGCGCGGATCTGATAGCAGACTTTGCGGAAATCGGTCCGGCACTCGGCGAGTTGCGCCTGACCAACTGATCATTCCGCCGCCTTCCGACTTGCGCCCTTCAACAGAAACAAATCCTCAACCGCGACATCGAAATATGCAGCAATCTTCAAGGCAATTATTGTAGACGGCGTAAACCGCCCGACCTCAATTGTCGAGATTGTCTTGCGACTGACCCCAATGGCATCAGCCAGTTCAGTCTGATTTATGCCGCGTTCGGCGCGATACACGCGGATTCGATTGGTCAGTTCGCTTTCCATCAGGACTGACCATCACCCGGTTGTGTAATTACTTCTGTTTCAGAACCAATGGCGATGAAGAACGCAGCCGCGAAAAATACCGCAATTGCGCCGAACAACATTTCAAGAAGAACGTCTGGCGTAATATTTGTCAGCCAGACTTGGGCGAGCACCTTCAGAACAATCATAGCCACAATCGCAAACGTAAAACTGTTGGCCGCGCTCTGTCGAAAGACCGATCCGATGAAACCGTCGCGGACTTCACATGCCCGCCGCGACCGCAACAGTTTGAGTCGGATAAAGGAAGGGGCGACGATGGCAACCGTCAGAATACCGAGCCCAAGAGTCACCCAATTGAGAATATTGGCGTATCCCGACGGCAGGAAGAACTGCGCGGCTTCAAGGGCCCATGCAAGGCCCGCAAGACCAATGCCGAGCGCGACGAGTTGAAGATAGCGCTCGCCGAACTGAACTGAGCTTAAGTGGTGTGCATGTTTCATCGGTATTCCTCTGGCTTTGGGATCATAAGAGATACCTTAGATCATCGTTATGATACCTGTAGGTTTCAATAGAGTCAACCTGGCAAGTGTTTCAAAGAAAACCCCGCCAGATCATTCTGGCGGGGCTTCTTGCAGTTCGCTTTTTGTCCGACAGGTTCAGGCGGCTTGCGCGGCGGCCAGGTCAGCGGCCTGCGCGATCCAGTTTTCCCGCGCCACGCGGCCCTTGAACGCCAGCTTGTCGTCGATCCATTCGCCATCCGCCTCGCTCCACGCGGCGATCTGGCTGAAATGATAGATGCCGAGTTCGTTGAGCAACTGGCTCAGCTTGCCGCCGATGCCCTTGATCCTGGTGAGATCGTCCGGCTTGCCGTTGGCAGCGTCCAGCAATTCCGGGCCCGAAGGCACCTGCGCTGCGGCGGTGGATGCGGCTGTCGCGGCCTGGCTGGCGGCAGCCCAGAACGTCTGCGGGCTGAAGCCCTGGCCCGGCATTGCGCTGTCATTGGCAGGCATCATCGTTTCGCTTGCGCGGCGCATCCGGTCGAACCAGTCGGTCATCATCGTTCCGGGCGTGCGGCTTGGCCAGTTGGACCAGCCGGGCAGGGCCTGAAGGAAGTTCGCCGCCAATTCCCACTGGCGCAGGTTCTGGTCGGCGAGGCGATGGAAACTCTCGCGCATCTGCTCTTCATCAATAAGAAGGCTCGGTCCGGGCACAGGAACCTGAAAGCTGATCCATTCCACGGTGTCGCCATTCGCGTGCGCGGCCTGATCGAGTGTCCGGGCAATCGTGTCCTGCGTGGATTTGGCTGCATCAAGCCAAGCGCTTGCGGCCACACCGAAGGTGGACCATGGGTTCCAGGGGAGTTTGTGTTCGCTCATCGTGATAGGGCTCCAGACCAATGTTTATTGCTGTGGATAACATAAAATGCTGCGCTGCACAACAGCCCCCTCGGGGCAATGTGTTAATCGCGTATTTTCGCCACATCCGAACCCGGTTATGCAAAAATCAATGACAGGATCGATGAAATCCGAAACCGAACATTCCGCGCCGGCGGGCCGGGTGCTCGTTTTCGATTCAGGGATGGGCGGGCTGACCGTGGCGGCAGAAATTGCCGCAATCGCGCCACAGCTGGTCGTCGATTATGCGGCGGATACCGGGTTCTTTCCTTATGGTGACAAATCCGACGCGGCGCTGCGCACGCGGCTGCCGCAGGTGGCAGAAGCGCTTGTGGCGGTGGCCCGGCCCGATGTGTTCGTGATTGCCTGCAACACCGCCTCGACCCTCGCGCTTGACGAGGTTCGCGCCCGGCTTGACATTCCGGTGGTTGGCACGGTTCCGGCGATCAAACCAGCAGCCGGGCTGAGTGCGAGCAAGGTGATCGGCCTGCTGGCGACACCGGGGACGATTTCGCGGCCCTATACGGCGCGCCTGATCGCGCAATTTGCCGCCGGTTGCAGGGTCTTGCCGCATGGCAGTATCGACCTGGTGCGCGCTGCCGAGGCCCATGCTGCGGGTGAGCGCATTGATGCGGAGCGTTTCCGACAGGCGCAGGCACCAATGTTTGCAGCGCCACTCGGCGATCAGATTGATACGGTGGTGCTGGCCTGCACGCATTTTCCGCTGGTGCGAGACCAGCTCGCCGCCAGTGCGCCGCGCCCGGTCGTCTATATCGACTCCGGCCCGGCGATCGCACGCCAGACCCTGCGTATCCTGCCGACGGGTGCGAACTCAGTGGCAGGCGCAGGTCCGGCGCGCGCGTTTGCGACCAGCGGTCTGGACTCGGATGCGCGCCTTGTCCGCGTGCTGGCCCGGTTCGGCTATCGCAAGATCGAGACGGTTGCCGTTTCGGAACGCGCCGGCAATGCCGGTGATGCGGGCGCATAAAGGCTCGGCCAGGGTGCGTCATGGCTGCGCACGGTGTCGAACTCGCCATAGCCATTGAAGCGGCTCGCCATGGCGCGGCCATAGGCACCGAGATTGCCAAATTCGATATAGTCGCCCTCGCCAAGGCTGGCGGGCAGGTGCAGCGAGCCGGGGAACCTGTCGGCGCTGTCGCAGGTCGGCCCGTAAATCGTCCAGTCGCGCCCGGGTCCGCCGATCAGTCCGCCCGGACCGATAGCGCGCATTGGAAACGTCCAGCCCTCATGCACGCAGTCATAAAGTCCGCCAAAGCTGCCATCATTGAGGTAGAGCGCCCCGGAATGCGCGCTTTCAACGCGCACCAGAAGGCTTTCGGACTCGGCGACGAGAGCGCGGCCGGGCTCGCACCACAGGTCAGCATTCTCCAGCACCATCATTTCTTCGAAGGCGTCTTCGACGATACGGGCATAGTTTTCCAGTGCCGGGGCTGCGCCGGGCTGGTATTCAGCAGGAAAGCCGCCACCGATATCGACAATGTCCACAGTCACACCCGCCGCCACGATCAGGCGTGACAGGTCCGACATTGCCGTATGCCAGGCCGGCGGGGCAAGTGCCTGACTGCCGACATGGAACGAAACCCCCAATTCGTCGCTGACCGCGCGGGCGGCGCGCAACAGGTCAGGGGCTTCATCCGCAGTTGCACCGAATTTTCCGGTCAGCGGCAGGGTCGCGCCGGCATTCGACACTCCGATGCGCACAACCAGTGTCAGATCGCGCGCATGCCCGGTCGCATCAAGAATCTTCGCAAGCTCACCGGCATTGTCGAGCACAAAACGCCGGCAGCCAAATTCATGATAGGCGCGGGCAATGGCGCGCCGGTTCTTGACCGGGTGCATGAAGGCCAGTGTCGCGCCAGGATAGTGCGTGGCAATCAGCTCGGCTTCGGTATCGGACGCGACATCGAAACCGGTAATGCCAGCCGCCCACAGGGCATCAAGGACATGCAGGCCCGGATTGGCCTTGACCGCATAGAATGGCTGGGCCGGAAAGCGCTGGAGAAACCAGCGCGCGGCGGCTTCGACACGTTCCGGGCGGAAGCAGAAGACGGGACGGTCCGGCGGATTGCCGGATACAAGATCAATTGGCGAGAGGACGCTGTCCATCGCGGCAGTCTCCAGTGACAAGGGGCAGCAATGTGCCCGGTTGCGACTGGCGTTAGTGCGAGGCCTTCAGAGGCACTGAAAGGCACGATGTCCGCCGGAAGAGGGGAGGCTCTAACCCGCTTTTGCCTGCGCTTCAAGGGCTGGCCTGCAAGCGCGATCAGCCCGCCGGTGACCGCGGCGCTTCCGGCGGCAGGCTGGCGCTGGCCAGATTGTCCCGGCAGACATTCAGCATGCGCCCGGCAGCCAGCGGATTCGGGCCGGAAAAGCGCGCCTCCTCGCCGTCAATGATCAGGTCACAGTCGCAGTCGCGCCCGGTTGCCTGTGCCGTCCTGACGCCGTGCCGGCTGATTGTCTGGCTGAGCACGGCGCAGCCATTGCGCAGGCGCGGTTCGATCACGGTGCGATGCTGCTCGCCGTTTTTCGACCAGCTGATCGATTGTTCCACGCAGGACTGGGCGCTGACAGTGCCGGGCAACGCCATCGCGGCGCAGGCGGTGATGAAGACGGTCCGGATCATGATTGTGAGCTGTTGCCAATCGCTGGAGGGGTTTGCAAGCGGTGTTGCGCGGCAGCCATGCAGGCTTTGGGCCATATCAGGGCGAGCGCGCTCTACGGTGCCAGTTCGATGCGATAGCGTTCGATCACCGTGTTTGCGAGCAGCTGTTCGCACATTCGCCTGACCCTGGCCTGCGCTTCGTCCAAGCTGAGCCCGTCTTCGATGTCCAGTTCGATCACCTTGCCGATGCGCGCGCCTTCGACCTCACCATAGCCCATTCGCTCGAGCGTATCGGCGACGGCTTTGCCCTGCGGGTCGAGCACGCCGGGCTTGAGGCTGATATGGACGGTCGCTTTCATGTCTAAACGGCTCCTGTTGACGGGACTGCGCCCGTCTGTGTCAGACCTTCAGGGCGAGTTCCAGAATGGCCCCCGGCGGTGTCAGTTTCCGCTGTTGAAGGCAACGATATTGTCTTGGTCCGGATTTTCCTTGATGATTCCCAGTCGGCGGGCAACTTCCGAATAGGCTTCGGTGACCCCGCCAAGATCCTGTCGGAAGCGGTCCTTGTCCAGCTTTTCGCCGCTGGTGACATCCCACAGCCGGCAATTGTCGGGGCTGATCTCGTCGGCAAGGATCGTGCGCACCATGTCACCTTCGAACAGCCGGCCATATTCGAGCTTGAAATCGACAAGCCGGATGCCGACGCCAGAAAACAGGCCCATCATGAAGTCATTGACCCGCAGCGACAGCGAGATCATGTCGTCGATTTCCTGCGGACTGGCCCAGTTGAACGCGGTAATGTGTTCTTCCGAAACCATCGGATCGCCGAGATCGTCGCGCTTGTAGTAGAACTCGACAATTGCGCGCGGCAGAGTGATTCCCTCCTCCACGCCAAGCCGGCGCGACAGCGAGCCAGCGGCGACATTTCGGATCACCACCTCAAGCGGGATGATCTCGACCTTGCGGATCAGCTGCTCGCGCATGTTGAGCCGTCGGATGAAGTGATTCGGGATGCCGGCAGCGGTCAGCCGCGTCATCACATATTCTGAAATGCGATTGTTCAGCACGCCCTTGCCATCAAGGATTGCGCGCTTTTCAGCATTGTTTGCGGTTGCGTCATCCTTGAAATACTGGATCAGTGTGCCGGGTTCCGGCCCCTCATAGAGGATCTTGGCCTTGCCTTCATAAATCATACGCCTGCGGGCCATGGAATGTCTTGTCCTTCCTGTGCTGACCTGTCGGTCACGACCGGCGCTACCAATTCAGCGCGGGTCGCCAGCCAATATCCAGCATAGCGCAGCCTTGTGCAAAGCCCAAAGGCAAAGCTTCACTTTGCACACGATGCGATGGCGATGCGCGGCGGTTTCAGCTTGATTGCTGCGGTGCAGGGCAGGTAAAGTCCCTTGTCAAACCTTAATTGCAAAAGGGCCGTTTCAGCCATGTCCAGTTTCGACGACCGCGAACGCGCGGAAGAAGCCAAATACGCGCTCGACCAGGCGACCCAGTTCAAGGTCATGGCGCGCCGCAACAAGCTGCTTGGCCAGTGGGCCGCTGAAGTGATGGGGCTTTCCGGGCCGGACGTCGACGCATATGCGAGGGAAGTTGTCCTGTCCGACCTTGAAGAGGCCGGCGACGAGGATGTGTTTCGCAAGGTGCGCGGCGACTTTGACGCCAAGGGCATCAAACGAAGTGATGCGCAGATCCGCGAGCAGATGGCGGAAATGCTGCCGGTCGCGCGCGAGCAGGTGCTCGGCGAAGCCAAGTAGCCGGCTAACCTCATCTCGTGGAGCGGACCTTCCGTGGACGCGTCTCCTCAGTAAGAGAGCACGCGTGTTGGCTTTCAGTTGTCATCGCGATCCTGCCAGCTCCGTGCAGGCTGTGATCAGCCGTTTGATATCCTGATCGCGCGAAAGCCGGTGATCGCCATCCTTGACCAGCGTGAAGACAATATCATCGCTGGTCATCAGATCGACCAGCCGGCGGGAATGGTCGGCAGGCACGTCTGCATCAAGCAGGCCCTGAAAGATGCGCACCGGGCCGCTGAATGTGATCGGTGCACCCATGATCTCGTGCTGCTTGCCCGATTCGATCAGCGCCCGGCTGATCGGCACCGGCTCGCCATAATCCGAAGCCAGCATGTGCAGGCCGGTTTGCTGGATTTCCCTCTGCGCCTGCGGCGACAGGCCGGGCCACATCAGGCGGCTGGTAAAATCGGGGGCCGGCGCGATCAGGACCAGGGCTTCGACACGTTTCGGCCTGGCCAGCGCGGCGAGCAGCGCCGTCCACCCGCCCATTGATGAACCGACCAGGATTTGCGGTCCCTTGCAAAGCGTGTCGAGCACCGCCAGCGTGTCTTCATGCCAGTGGGTTATCGTACAGTCTGCAAACTGCCCGCCCGATTGCCCGTGGCCGCAATAGTCGAAAGCAAGAAAGCCATGGCCACGCGCGGCGGCCCAGCGTTCAAGCTGCACCACTTTTGTGCCCTGCATGTCGGAATTGAAACCCGATAACCAGACGAAATTGCGCCCGCTCGCGCCGGAATGCTGGCGATAAGCGAGGGTGCGGCCCTGCGGGCTGATCAGAAATTCTGTCATGACCGGCTTTTGACGCAAGCGTGCGGGCATCGCAATCCTGGCTGTATGAAAGCACTGGCGGGCGCTGCCGGAATGGCGCAGTCTCCTGACCATGCAATTGATCTCGAAATGTCTTCGCGCGCTCAGCCTTGCCTGCGCCATCAGCCTTGCCAGCTTTTCAGCCCATGCCCAGTCCGGCGGGGTGAACGCACATCCCAGCGGCGAGACGGCTGCGCAGCGTGGCGACTGGCCGGCCGCGCGCGAGCTGTTCACCCGGGAATGCGAAAGCGGCGATGCCTATGGCTGTCGCCGCATCGCCGACCTGCACCGGCAGGGCCAGGGTGGCCAGCAGGATTTCGACAAGGCGGCAACGGCCTATGGCGAGGCCTGCACGCTGGGTTCGGCGGCTGGATGCAGTTATCTGGCCTATCTGCATTTCAAGGGCCACGGCGGAATTGATCAGGACCATGCCCGTGCGCGTGCACTTTATGAACGCGCATGTGACCTTGGCGATGTCTCGGGCTGCGCAGGTTTTGGCAATATGGTCTATGCTGGCTTTGGTGGCCCGCAGGACAGGGTGCTCGGGGCCACAAAGCTGCGTGCGGCGTGCGCGGCAAAAGTCGTTTATGCCTGTGACCAGCTGCGCCGTTACGGCATCGTCCAGCTGCGCTGAGGCGTTGGGCATCGCAGGCTCTGCGGCCTGAGGCGGTCTGCCCCCTGTCGGGGCCGAAAAATCCTGTTAAGATGTCAGGATGACAATCTGGTCACAACTTCTGGGGGCCGGGCGGCGGCTGTTCGAGCTTGATGGCGAGCCGGAGCCTGTCACTCCCGACGCCGATTGCGCGCCTGATCCCAATGATGTCGGCTTTACCGCTGCCGTTGTCGGACTGGGCGCAAAAATGGCCGCTGCCGATGGTTTTGTCAGCGACGAGGAAGTGATGATGTTCGCCCAGGTGTTCCGGGCCGCGCCCGAAGATGCAGACGCGGTGCGCCGGGTGTTCAATCTCGCCCGCCAGACCGTGCGCGGATATGAGAGTTACGCACGGCGGATCGGAAAGAAATATCGCGACCGGCCCTGCCTGCTCGAAGGGGTGCTGGACGGCTTGTTCCAGATTGCCGGGGCCGACGGTATCGTCACCGATGATGAAATGGAATATCTGCGCAATGTTGCGCTGGCTTTCGGCTTTGACGAGGCCACTTTCCGGCGGATCCGCGCCAGTCATCTCGGCGCCGATCGCGAAGACCCCTATCATATACTCGGCGTTGCACATGATGCGGATTTTCCGGCGATCCGCGCCGCCTTTCGCCAACTGATGGCCGACAATCACCCCGATCGTGTCGTAACCAATGGCGCGCCGCGCGAGTTTGAGCGCGCGGCACACGAAAAGGCCGCCGCGATCACATCCGCCTTTGCCCGGATCAAAGCGGAACGCGGCTTGCTTGTGCAGGTGGGATGACAGATGACAATTGTGTCAGTTCCAGCGTCAACAATTGACGAGTGGCCGTGCACACTCCATCTTCTGGCTACAAGGGAGACGCAAGGCTCATGACAATTGAACAAACCCACATGACTGCCGGTGCCGGTTGGGCAGATGGAATTCAGTCCAGCCTCGGCGGCGTGCTGTCATTCTTTGGCAAGGTCATTCTTGCCGCTGCGATCATTGTTTCGGCGGGCGTGCTTGCCGTGATGACGGCGATTGCCGGCCTGATGATTGCCGGCCTTGCGCTTTTGATGGGGCTGGCCGGTCGACGGCGCCGCCCCAACATGCCGCGTTCCGATGCAAACGGTTTTGAAGCCGGTCGCACGCTGGAAGCTCGCCGCACCGCGCGCGGTTGGACCGTCGAATAAGCGCAACGCCGCTTTCCATTTGTCTGCCATCGCCTTAAGCCTTCCGCCTGACGGGCCGGAGGAGTTGACATGATCGAGTTGTGGCAGGGCAGCGCCAACACCTGGGACTGTGATGAAATGGGGCACATGAATGTGCGGCCCTATCTCGAAAAGGCGATGGAGGGCCTTGGCGCGCTTGCGCATGCGATGCAGCTTCCGGGAGCTTTTCTTGAAAATGGCGGATCGACACTGATCCCGGCACGCCAGCATATCCGCTATCTGCGTGAAGCTCTCGCCGGGCAGCCCTTGTCGATTTCAGGCTGCGTGCTTGGTTATGATGAGGACTGGGTCGATGTCTATCAGGAAATGCGCCATGGCGATGGCACGCCGGCGGCGGCGTTCCGCACAAGGCTGCAGCATTGCGAAGCCAGCAGCGCGCGCCCTTTTGCCTGGACCGAACGCACACGCGCCGCACTTGAAGCCCTGATCGATACACCGCCGGGCAACACCGCGCCGCGCAGTCTTGACCCCGAATGTGCGATCACAACACCTGAGGCGGCGAACCGGGCGGCGGCTGAGGCGGTCGGCGCGGCGGTGATTGGCCGCGGCATGGTTTTGCCCTCGCACACCGATGTCCATGGCCGTATGGCCGCGCCCTGGTTCATTGGCCGCGTTTCCGATTCGGTGCCCAATCTGCTGTTTGACTGGCGTCATCGCGTGGCCGGGCAGGTTGGCACGACCCGGACGGGTGGTGCGGTGCTGGAATATCAGCTGGCCTATCGCCGCTGGCCCCGCGCAGGTGACCTGTTTGAAATCCGCTCCGCGCTCGGACGGGTGGAGAAAAAGACCCATTCGCTGGTGCACTGGATGCTCGACCCGGTCAGTGGCGAGGCATGGATGACCAGCGAGGCGGTCGCGGTGACCTTCGATCTCGACACACGAAAGATACTGCCAACATCGCAAGAGAGCATTGCGGAGCTGGAGAAGATTGCACCGCACGGATTGCAAATCTGAGCAACAGGGGGCCGGGCAGATGGCACAGGACACAGGATCGGATGAAGAGGCTGCACTGGCTGGAGCCATGGCTGGCCTGCCGCAGGAGTTTGCGGGTTTTGCTGAAGTTTATGAGCGCCGCATCCGCCCGCAACTGATTGAACGGGAAGGCGAACGGGTCCGGGCCGCACGCATGGCGCGCACGGCAACATGGGCCGGTGGCGGCGTCGGTGTTCTGGGTGCACTGACCGGCTTTTTTGCGCTGTCGATGCCGATGGTCGCCATTGTCTCAATTGTCATCGGCTTTGCCATTGTCGCGATCGGCAGGGTGGCGCTCGAGCGGCTGAAAAAGGAGGCACGGACACTGATTGTCGGGCCGGTTGCCGAGCATTTCGGGCTCGATTTCACGCCCTTTCCGGGCAAGGTGGCGAGCGTGCTGGATTTGCGGCGCATTGGTCTCCTGCCGTCTTATGATCGCTCAAGCTTCGAAGACCGGATGACCGGCGCGCGCAATGGCGTCGATTTCGAGTTTTTCGAGGCCCACCTCAAGGAGCGCCGGACGAGCCACTCCTCCAATGGCGGCACGCGTACGAAATATGTCACGGTGTTCAAGGGCCAGTGCCTGCGGTTTGACTTCCACAAGCGGTTTTTCGGGGAAACGCTGGTGACGCGCGATGCCGGCTTCCTCAACCGGTTCGGCGGTCGCAAAGGGCTGGAACGCGCGGGCCTGGAAGACCCCGAATTCGAGAAGGCGTTTGAGGTCTATACCAGTGATCAGGTCGAAGCGCGCTTCCTTCTGACGCCTGACATGATGCACCGGCTGATCGGGCTGGAGCGCGCTTTCGCAGGTTCGAAACTGCGCTGCGCCTTTTCCGGCCAGAACGCATTCATCGCCATGGAGGCTGACAATCTGTTTGAGCCCGGAAGCCTGTTCAAGCCGATGGACAACCCGGCACGCATGCACCGCTTGCTGGAAGATTTCAGCGCGGTGTTTCATCTGATCGACACGCTTAGCAAAGGACGCGCACGCGAGGAAGCGGCGCGTGGCCAGCCGCATCAGATCGGTGCAGATGAAACCGCCGCATCCGAGCGGTCGAATTCCAGCCTGTAGGCGCTGTCAGCCAGCCGGCGCGGTGTCGCCGTGTCATCTTCGGGATTAAAAATTCCGGGTGCGTTGGATATCGCGAGCAGGACTGCACCGAACGATTGCGAATGTGGCGCACGATGGGCAGGACTGTTCAGCCAGGCTTCAGCCATTGCCATGCAACAAAGCCATCATCAATGCGCCTGCGCGGCGCTGTTCTTGCGGGAGATGACCAGACCCATGACGCCCAGACCTTTCCTTCTCGCCTTCCTTGTTTTCGGGCTGGTTGCGATGCCGGCAGCCGCGCTCAAGCCCTCGGCGGCGGGAACCTGCAGGACCATGGCCGGAGAACTGGCCCATGCGCAGGAAAAAATTGTCGGGCTGAAGGCGGATCGCGATGCACTGGCGCAGGATGCCGAGACGGCGGGGGCGGCGTGGGAAGACAGCGAAGTCCATCGGCTGATCAGTGACCGACACGCGGCCCGGGCCAATACCGATCAGGCGGCATTCGAGGCGGCAAAATCTGCGCTTGCCGAGGCGGAGGCGCAATTGCAGGCGAATGTCAGCAGCTACAACCAGAGCGCCGCGGATTACAATGCCCGCTGCGCGCCGAAAAAACGCTGAACAGGCGAGGCCGTATCAGTTCAGCAGGCTGAGCCACTCGCGCGCAGCCTTCTGAGCTTCGCGAATTTCCGCGCGGCTCATCTGGTCGGCCATTTCACGGCGCAGGGCCTTTGCTTCCTCAACGCCCTTGAGCGCGGCGAGATTGAACCATTTGTGCGCCGCGATCAGGTCGGCTTCGAAATCTTCACCAAGCGAATAGGCAAGACCCGCGCGATAAAGTTCCTCACCGTCCGATTGCGGTGTCAGGTCGGCGCAAGGTGCCTCGGTCTCGTATTCTGAAAAAGCCATCTGCCTGTTCCTTTTAGCCCTGCGAGGCCCCTGTCGGCTTGTCTGCCGGTCTGTATGCGGGGCCCCGCGCCATCACCCATCGCCCCGGTGGCGACAGGTGAGAGATTGCCGGCAAGGCTTTGCATTAAGGTTAATTCACAGGCCGTTGAAAAGGCAGAGTGTTAATCACAGGCTGCAATATCTTAGCAGGTTGCTGAAAACGCGCATCATGTGGCCCACCCTCTCCTTCCGCGCCGCCCCGGACACGCGGTTCCCATCCGGGCGTCGGTATCAGCGTGTCAGGCCGGTCGGTGTGCCGGCTTGCCTGTGAGGCTGCAAGCTGGCACGAGGAGCGAGGACTGCGATGCCTGCGGCCCTCCGTGTCATCGTCTGGCCGGCTTGCAAAAAGGATCAGCATAAAAGAATGAACTCGCCCTTCGAACCGATCGCCGGCTGCGGCTGGCACCGCGAGCCGGAAGCCTTCGCAGACGCCCTTGGGCGAAGCTTTCGCGAGACCGGATTTGCCGTGATCGAGGGCCACGATATCGATGCGGGCGTGATCGCGCGGGCTCAACAGGCGGCAAAGGCGTTCTTCGACCTGCCGGAGCCTGTCAAACGCAGATATGATGACAGTGCCGGCGGCGGTCAGCGCGGCTATACCCCGTTCGGGCAGGAGAATGCAAAGGGCCGCTCGGCAGCAGACCTGAAGGAATTCTGGCACACGGGCCGGGCTGCGCCGCAGGGCTCGGCTCTGGCCGCTGTGATGCGCGCCACGCCGGGCGTGCGCGAAGTCGCCGGGTTCGATGCAGCCAGCGAGGCGCTGTTTGATGCGCTGGACAGGATGGGTCGGCAATTGCTGTGCGCGATCGCCCTGCACCTCGGCCTTGCGCAGGACTGGTTCGAGCCGAGGGTGGCAGCGGGCAATTCGATCCTGCGCCTGCTGCACTATCCCGCGCAGACTGGGGCTCGGCCCGAAGGGTCGGTGCGTGCCGGGGCGCATGAAGACATCAATGTGATCACATTGCTGCTGGGCGCTGAAGAAGCCGGATTGCAGGTCAGGCACCGCTCCGGGCGCTGGCTCGACATCAACCCGCCCGAAGGTGCGCTTGTCGTCAATGTCGGCGACATGCTGGCACGGCTGACCGGCGGGGTGCTGCCATCGACAACCCATCGCGTGCTCAATCCGACGCCGGAACGGGCGGGCTTTGCGCGTTACTCGATGCCGTTTTTCCTGCATTTTGCGCCCGATGTGCTGATCGAGCCCCTGCCGGGCTGTCTGGCGGAAGGTGGCGCACCCTTCGCGCCGATCCTAGCGCACGATTACCTGATGCAGCGCCTGCGCGAGATCGGCCTTGTCTCAGAACAAGGCTGAGCCGGGCTCTGGCGTTGCGCGCGGATGCGCACCGGCTTGACCGCGCACACGCGCTGTTGCATAGGGCGCGTCTCCGGGAGGTTCCCCGGCAAACCGAGTTGCGGGAGGTGCCGGGCGACAAGTCCATGTCCGGGCCGCACCGCGAGACAACTCCCTCACGCCAGATTTCGAGGAGAGACACATGGCGAAGAAACTGCTGGGGCAACTGAAGCTCCAGATCCCTGCGGGTTCGGCTGCGCCGTCGCCGCCGGTCGGTCCTGCTCTGGGTCAGCGCGGCATCAATATCATGGAATTCTGCAAGGCGTTCAATGCGCGAACGGAATCCCAGGAAAAGGGCCTGCCGCTGCCGGTCGTGATCGATTATTATCAGGACAAGTCCTTTACCTTTGTGGTCAAGACGGCACCGGCTTCGGTGCTGCTCAAGCGGGCCGCGAAGCTGAAATCGGGCTCCAAGGAACCGGGCCGTCAGTCTGCTGGCAAGGTGACCATGGCGCAGTGCCGTGAGATTGCCGAACAGAAAATGGCCGATCTCAACGCCAATGATCTCGATCAGGCGCAGAAGATCATCGCCGGCTCGGCCCGCTCGATGGGCCTCGAAGTGGTGGAGGAATAAGTCATGGCAATCGGCAAGAGATATCGCGAGGCGGCCGGCAAGAGGGATGCGGAGAAGGCTTACGCGATTGATGAGGCGATAAAGCTGGTCAAGGCCAATGCCAGCGCGAAATTCGACGAGACCGTCGAAATCGCCGTCCGGCTGGGCGTGGATCCGAAATATGCCGATCAGATGGTCCGCGGCATGGTGTCCCTGCCATCGGGCACGGGCAAGGATGTTCGCGTGGCCGTGTTTGCGCGCGATGCGAAGGCCGACGAAGCGCGCGAAGCGGGCGCGGACATTGTCGGCGCTGAAGACCTGATGGAAGAAATTCAGGGTGGACGGATGGATTTCGACCGCGTGATTGCATCACCCGACATGATGAGTGTGGTTGGCCGGCTCGGCAAGGTTCTCGGCCCGCGCGGCCTGATGCCGAACCCGAAAGTTGGCACGGTCACACCGAATGTTGGGCAGGCGGTCAAGGATGCCAAGGGCGGCTCGGTCGAGTTCCGGGTCGAAAAGCAGGGCATTGTCCATGCCGGCATCGGCAAGGCGAGTTTTTCTGAAGCGGACCTGCGCCGCAATCTCGAAGCGTTCATCAATGCACTGGTCAAGGCCAAGCCATCCGGTGCCAAAGGGCAGTATGTGCGCAAGGTGTCGCTGTCTTCGACAATGGGGCCCGGCGTCAGCGTCGCCTATGTTGAATCGCTCGCCAATGTCTGATCTTTGCCGGGGCGGCGAGTTGTGAACCGCCCCGGCAATCGGTTTTTTCCACATGAAGTGACGCGTTTTGCGAGAAGTTAACTTTTTCGTTCGGTCCGGGGTTGCGTGATTTGCGCCTGTCTGATAGTGGCTCCCTCCTGCGGGAGAATCAGTCTGGCGACAGGCTGGAACTCCCGCTTTCCTGTCCGAGACCATGGGCTGGCTGCAATAGCCGGTAAATCCCGTCAGGGGTGCCCATACAGACGGGGTGAGACGAGGCCTTCAGGAGGGCGCGGTGCTGCGGTGCTGCGGTATCCTTGCGGGTCCGGCAAGCCCTGGGCAGGCGCTGGCGGTTGGTGATGAGCCGGCCACCTGCAGACACCCGGGCGGCTGGACGGTCCAGGCGCTCATACAAGGAGACCTGCAATGGACAAAGCTGGAAAAGCTGCGGCTCTCGAAACGCTCAAGGGCGTTTTCGCGGACAGCGGCGTGGTCATCGTGACCCATTATTCCGGTCTGACCGTTGCGGAGATGACGGGGCTGCGTACCCGTCTGCGTGCTGAGGGTGGCCATCTGAAGGTCATCAAGAACCGGCTGGCGAAGATTGCCCTTGACGGAAAGGGCGGCGAAGCTGCCCGCGATCTGTTTGCAGGGCCTGTCGCCATCGCATTTTCTGGTGATCCTGTGACTGCCGCGAAGGTCGTTGCGGAGTTCAACAAGGAAAATGAAAAGCTGGTTCTGGTTGGCGGCGTCATGGATGACGTTGTGCTGGACGCCAATGGTGTTCAGTCGCTCGCCAAGCTGCCGTCCCTCGATCAGTTGCGCGGCCAACTTATCGGTCTTGTCCAGGCTCCGGCAACCAAGGTTGCGGGCGTGGTCCAGGCACCGGCAGGCCAACTGGCACGCTTGCTTCAGGCCTATGCCGACAAGCAGGCGGCCTGACATCGACGCAACGGTTTCCTGACACACTCAAACCTCTCACCCCAAGGATCACAAAATTATGTCGAAGCTTGAACAGATTGCTGAGGACCTGTCTGCACTGACAGTTCTGGAGGCGGCCGACCTGGCCAAATTGCTGGAAGAAAAGTGGGGCGTTTCCGCTGCTGCTCCAATGGCCATGGGCATGATGCCGATGGCTGGTGGCGATGCCGGTGGCGCTGCCGTCGAAGAGCAGACGGAATTTGACGTCATCCTCGTTTCGGGCGGCGAAAAGAAGATCGGCGTCATCAAGGTGGTGCGCGAAGTGGTTTCCGGCCTGGGCCTGAAAGAGGCCAAGGATCTGGTTGAAAGTGCGCCCAAGCCGATCAAGGAAGGTGTCAACAAGGATGAGGCTGAAGAGCTCAAGAAAAAGTTCGAAGACGCCGGCGCCACGGTTGAAATCAAGTAGCGCTTCTGTCGGTCACACCAGGGGCCGGAAAAATAAATGGAGCCCGGAGGACGCGGATCCGGGGTCTTGCACTCAAATCGCGGCGGCCCTCATCGGGGGCCGCCGTTTTCCGCGTCACAAATGGCGGCAGGCCGCGAGCCTTCCGGTCCGCAATGACAGGCATGTCGCCTTTAAGGTGGACGGAAACACAGGGCTTCGCGCAGACAGGAATCGATGATGGCTCTCTCCTTCACGGAAAAGAAACGTATCCGCAAATCCTTCGGGCGCATTCCCGAAG
>CAYUEM010000040.1:0-17794 GCA_964442925.1 uncultured Hyphomonadaceae bacterium | reverse complement strand
GATCGCGCAATTGTAACCGCCGGGGCCGGCGCCGATGATAACGACGTCATAAGTGTCTGACATGGAGGAAAAGCCTTCTCGGTATGGCTGAGAAATTTGCGCCAACCTAAGCGATTTGCTGGCATGTGCAATGCGGCGAAAAGATTAGGCCCGAAACCGCCCTAAGAGTTGAACTTGCGGTGAAGAAACACGAGTGCACCGGCGAGCATCACGAGAATGCCGGCCCAGACCGCTTCATCGCGCCACAGCGTGCTTGCCCCTCCGGCCATCGCCATCAGCCCGGCGAGCAACGCAAACACGATTGCCCCGGCGAGCGCGGTGGGCGCGCCGCCCGGCCGGGCAAACATGGCAAGCGCACCGCCAACCAGCGCAAGGCTTGCGCCGATCACACGGACCAGCCCGGTTGGCGGCTCCATCAGCGCGCTCATCACCGAGCCGCCGCGCTGGGTAAAAAAGGCAATCGCCTGGCCCGCCTGCCACAGCAGCCAGGCTGCAAGGATGAAGATTGCCAGTCCGATCAGCCGTCTCGCCATGAGAACCCCCTCGCCACATGTCTGTACCGCCAGTGTGTCCGACATCACCCATCAATGGCAAGAGCAGCACCTGTGCAACGGGGCAAGAGACTGCGCTCAGGCTTCGGGTTGAGCAAGGGGGGCATCGCCCCTCTTGAAGACCGCCATCTGGCTCGCGCCTCCCAGGACCGGGTGAGATCCGGCAATATCGCGGCAAGCGACCTCATATCGGTTTCTGGCGGCGACGCCTTCGGACCATCGGCGGAACTTTGCGCGGTCCCATTCAAACATGTGTCCGGGATGCCGGAACCTGTGGGCGGGAACACCAAGCACGCCATTATACTCGGCATTGGGTGTTGTGATGACTACGTGGCCGGGCCGCATCTGCGCAAACACCGCGCGCTCGAGCAGGGACAGCCTGTCGGGCGCAATATGCTCGATCGTTTCGATCAGCACCGCGCAGTCGAAATTGGCGAATGCCGCGCCGCTTTCGGTCATGGAGCGGAGTTTCAGCTCGACCTGCGTTTGCGAATTTTCCTTCAGGGCCTCCCACCGTGCCCGCAGACGGTCCAGAGCCGCCGCGCAGATATCCAGTCCGACAATGCGCTCGACCTGGGGCTGTTTCGCCAGCCGGACAAGCAGGTCGCCATCGCCGCAACCCAAATCGAGAACTGTGCGCGCCCCGGTCTGGACGACAACTTCAAGCGATTCTGCAAGGCGTTTTTCGTGTAGCCAGGACGTGATGGCGGGTCTCCTCGTTGAGCGGTCTTATTGACGAAATCTCATCCTCGATCGGCGCGCCGATATAAAAGGTATGGGCTAACCGGTCGCGTGCCTCCCCTTCAATCCGATATCATGACAAAAAGCCAACGCTGACCGCGCCCGGCCGCTGGTCTGCCTCAACGAAACTTCAAGGCAGTTGACCGCCGAAACGCGCGCGCCCCAGCCGATGCGAGCGGGGCAATCGGCGCGGCGCGACCACGAATACAAGCGTAACGGCACGGCCAGTCTCTTCAAGCTGTTCGCGCCGCTCGAAGGCCTTGCGTCATGTCGAGGTCACCGTGCCCTCCGTGCCAATCAGAGTGAGCCACTCAACTGGCTGAAGTTTACGCTTGAGCGTGCAGGAGAACCAACCGTTGGTCATGCGCTCACAGACACCGCTTTCGCCGGATGCCGGGTCCGACGCCAGACCAAGAGCGGGCTCAGCGCCGGGGCGGTTGCAGGCTGCGGCGGCCCTGCGCGATGAAGGCGGCGCGGTTGCGCGCGACAGCGTTCGGGAACGGCGTGCCTGGCGCGACCGGGCGGGGCCTTGGCGGCTTGGGTGCCGGCTGTGGCTGGACCTGCGGCTCCGGCGGAGTTGCCACACTTGCTGAAAGCGGCGCAGGTTGGCGCTTGTGACGGCGCAGCCGCAGGTCCCAGACCGCCACGGCCAGCAGGCCTGCGACCACGGCGAGCCCGGCCACTGCGCCTTCGGATGCACTCGGGTCGCGCCACCAGTCGGGCTCGAAATCAACCAGAAAGGCGCACGGAAAACCCGCCGCGCAGCCGAGCAGATACCATTTCACCCCGCCCGGCCGGCGCGCCGACACCATCGCTGCGGAGGCATAAAGACACAGCGCGGCGAGGAAATAAGGTCCGCCATAAATAATGCCGAGTTCGCGCCAGTCGATGCCGTCCAGCGTCGCGCTCGGCGCACCGCCAGAGGCAAGATTGATCGCCATGACGATTGACGGCCAGCGCACCGCCGCCATCGCCGCAAAGGCAAAGCCAATGGCGAGGATCGAAATCAGGATGGCGACAAGCTTGCGCGGCATGAAGAGAAAACTAGCACCGCGCGATTGATGGGCGATGAATGAAGCCGGCAAAAACCAACCTGGCTTTCAGGTTTTTGGCCCGCCGGGAAGCAACGGGCGCGGGCCATATCCGCCCATAGACAGGACGCGGTCATACATCACCAGCGCGCCGGCAAGGCTGACATTCAGGCAGAACCGGGTCGGGATTTTCACCACATGCTCACAGCGTGACAGCATGTCGGCGCTCAGATCGCCCCGCTCGCGGCCAAGAACATAGGCAGCGGCCTGCGGATGGCGAAATTCCGGCAGGTCCACCGCGTCTTGCGTCAGTTCGACTCCGACCAGCTTGCAGCCGCGCGGCAGCGCCATCTCGTCGAGGCTGTCCCACGGATAATAGGGCACATGGCCGGTGCTCTTGGACGTGTCGGCGAGGTGCGCCTCACGCAATTTGTGCGCAGCTGCAACCGTGAAGACAAAACTCGCTCCGAAAGCATGGGCGGTGCGCATCAGCGCGCCAAGATTCATCGGCTTGGAAATGCCCTCTGCGCCAATCGCGAAATAACCGCGCATCAGGCCAGCCCCATCTGGACAGGCAGCAGGCGGCGCACGATCACCAGCAGCAGCAACAGCGCCGGCAGCAGCAGGCAGGCACGCCGGGCGATCCGCAGATGGGCGAGCGGACGGGGATAATTCTCCGCCAGATAGGCCTGCGCGGATGTGATCGCGTCCTCGCTTTGCGGAGCTTGCGCCGTGTGCCGGTCATTGGCAGCCTGCACGATCGCCGCGCCCGCTTTGCCATCATCCAGCCGGCTGTCCCAGGCTATCAGCGCCCGGCGCAGCACCACCGCGATCATCACCCGCATCTGCACGGCCAGCGCGAGAAGGAACACCAGCGCCACCGCGACACTCCAGAAAAGGGCCGTCATGTTCATGACCACCTGCGCCCCGTTGCGACCTGTAACTGCCCGCTGGCATCGGCAAAACCGCGTTTCATCGTCTCCGACAGGAACGGCATCGACACCCGCCCGAGTATGTCAACCGCGATCAGTCCGCCATCACCGCCCAGCCGGCGGACATCTTCCAGCGCGCCATTCGTTGCCTCGTCGAGATCCTGGCGACCATAGCGCACGCGCGCGGAAATGTCGGCGGCCACGGCGCAGCGCATGAAATATTCGCCCTGTCCGGTGCACGAGACCGCGACGCGCTCATCGGCCCAGGTTCCGGCCCCGAATATCGGCGTGTCGCCAACCCGCCCCGGCAGCTTGCCCAGCAGGCCCCCGGTCGAGGTCGCCGCCGCCAGCCGTCCGCGCTGATCGCGGGCGACAGCGCCAACCGTGCCATGCGCCAGCTCGCCCTCGCTGACCCGGCGAACCACGGCAGGCCGGTAATAGTCACGCGGATTGCGAACCCGGTCGAGCCGGTAGGGCTTGAGAAACTGTGTCGCGCCCTTGCCGACAAGCATCACATTCGCGCTTTTTTCCAGCACGGTGCGCGCCGCCCTGACCGGCGAGCGAAAGCCGCGCAGGGCCGCCACTGCGCCGGCCTCCCGGGTCGCCCCGTCCATGATGGCAGCGTCCAGCTCCCAGCGGCCTTCCGCATTGGGTGACGCGCCGCGCCCGGCAATGTGGAACCCGCTCTCCTCCAGCGCCACCAGCGCGGCCTCGACGACATCAAGCGCAGGCCTGCTCGCCCCCAGCGCATGCGCGCCCGCCTCAAGCGTTTCGCGCATATGCGCCTCTGCACCGCGATGATCGAGATCGCGCAGCGGTCCAGCACCGCCATGCAGGGCAAGGCACCAATTGTCAGACATTCATGTGTCTCCGTTGAAATTCTACTCTTGCGCAGGGCTGATGACCCTGCGTCCTGCTTGCATCTGCGCCAGACTGCCCGTTAGTTTGCCTTTTGAAATTCATATCCCCAAGGAGGAGACGAGATGAAAGCCGTATTGTCGAAAGCGCCGGGCGGACCGGAAACGCTGGTGATAGAAGACATGCCATCGCCGCAGGCCGGCAAGGGCCAGGTTGTGCTCGACGTGAAAGCGGTGGGGGTCAACTATCCCGATGTCCTCATCATCCAGGATCAGTATCAGTTCAAGCCCGAAAGGCCGTTCTCACCGGGCGGCGAAGTGTCCGGGGTGGTCAGGTCCGTCGGCGAAGGTGTCACCCAGCTCAAGCCCGGCGACCGCGTGATCGGCTCAACCGGCTGGGGTGGCATGGCCGAGCAAATTGCGCTGGACGCACATCGCTGCATCCCGATGCCCGACGAAATGCCGTTCGATGAGGCCGCCGCCTTCATCATGACCTATGGCACCAGCCATTATGCCCTGAAAGACCGCGCCGACCCCAAACCGGGCGAGACACTGCTTGTCCTTGGCGCAGCCGGCGGTGTCGGAATCGCTGCTGTCGAACTCGGCAAGGCCATGGGGCTGAAGGTCGTTGCGGCGGCATCCTCACAGGAAAAGGTCGATTTCTGTCTCTCCAAAGGTGCCGATTTCGGTCTGGTCTATCCGCGCGGACCGCTCGACCGGGCGGCGCAAAAAGAGCTTTCCAACCAGATCAAGGAGATCAGCGGCGGCGGCGTCGACATCATCTATGACGGTGTCGGCGGTGATTATGCCGAGCCGGCTCTGCGCGCGATGAACTGGGAAGGCCGCTTTCTCGTCATCGGCTTTCCGGCAGGCATTCCAAAACTTCCGCTCAATCTGACCTTGTTGAAAAGCTGTGACGTGCGCGGCGTGTTCTGGGGGGCGTTCGTGGCGCGCAACCCGAAAGCCAATGCCGAAAATGTCGCCGACCTGTTCCGGCTGTATGCCGAGGGCAAGATCCGACCGCATGTTTCCAGCACCTATCCGCTGGACAAGGCTGGCGAGGCCATAACCGAGCTGATGGAACGCCGCGCGCAAGGCAAGGTGGTGGTCACGATCTGAAGCCGGCCTGTAAGCCATCGCAGGCGATTGCGGAAGGCCGCTCAGACCGGTTCAGCCTCGGCCGCCGCTGGCCGCATCAGCCGGGGCAGGCCGGGCTGTTCTGCGCTGGCCTGCCGGGCAAGGGCTGCGCGCAGCGGCCCGATCCGGCCTGCCGCTGCCAGCGCGAGGCCACGCAGCGGCTTGAGCAGCGCGCTGTCATTTGACCAGACACGGTCGATCGCATCCATGCCGAGCGCGGTCAAAGTCGCGTCGAACCGTCGCCAGTTCGAATAGCGCTCCAACACGGTTGCACTGCCCGGATCGAGCCCGGCGCGCACAGCATCGCTGAGCGTCTCAGCGAGTGCAGCGACATCCTTGAAGCCGAGATTGAGCCCCTGGCCCGCAAGCGGATTGATCCGGTGTGCCGCATCGCCAACCAGCGCCACCCGGTCTGCAATCATCGCGCGCGCGATCTGCATCTTCAGGGGATAGGCACTGACCGGTCCGTCGATCTGCATCTGTCCGGCGAAATCGGCAAAGCGGTGATTGAGTTCGGCCTCGATTTCGGATGTCGGCAGTTCGGCCAGCGCTTCAGCTGCGCCTTGCTTCATATACCAGGCGAGATTCGCCCGCGCGCCGGTCAGCGGCAATGTTGCGAACGGGCCTTCCGGGGTGAAAAGCTGGCGCGCGATCCCGTCATGTGGGCGCGACAGGCGAACATTGGCAGCAAACACCGATTTTCCGTAGTGGCGGGTTTCCACACCGATCCCCGCAGCCTTGCGAACCGCTGAATTGACCCCGTCGCATCCGGCAATCATTGCGCCGACAAGTGTCTCGCCGGTGCTCAGTGTGACGCGGATCTGCCCGCCATCTGTCTCAAACCGCTCGAAAAGCGCTGGCCGGAACAACGAGATCTGCCCGCTTGCGGCGATGCCGGCGTCAAGCGCCGCCTGCAGGGCTTCTGCTTCGACCATATGGCCGAGCGTGCTCTCATCGCTGTCCGGTTCGAGATCGGCATTGCCAAACAGCATCGACGGTGCGCCGAAAAAGTGCTGCCCGCCATCTGTGGCCTCAAGGCCGTTCAGCGGCTGCACCCGCTGTGGCGCAAGCTGCTGGCTGATCCCGATCGCCTTGAGCAGCCGCCAGCTGCCGCGGACAATGGCGAAGTTGCGCGTGTCCTGACCGTGCGGCGATGGCCCGGCCTGACGCGCATCCACCAGCGCGGCCTGAAGACCGAGTTTCGCACAGGCCAGCGCCAACGCACTGCCGGCGGGCCCGGCCCCGATAATGATCAGATCGTACATGAGTGGCCCTTCGCCTTCGTGATGACTGGCTTAACACGTAGGATGTCAGGGTCTGCCGGTCCACCATCGCCCAGTCTTTAGGCAAATCGCACCAAGAGCGCACAAGTTTCGCTCAGCCCAAGCTCCTGAGGGGCTCAACTCGCATCCAAACCTGCCCGCGCGCCCTCGCGCCTGCAACAAAGCCGTTCGTGACGGGGAAGCACGCGGGGCGCCCTGATCAGGTCATCGGCTTTGAAATGGGAGACGACACAAGAAATGAGACAGTATCTGGAAAAAACCAGTCGGTGGGCAGGCGCAGCGCTGATTGGCGCTCTGGCCGCCGGCAATGCATTCGCTCAGGAGTCGACAATCGAAGAGCGGCTGGCGGCACTTGAAGGCAGTTCAAGTGCCTATGTCGACAATTCCTACCTGTTCCTGATTTCAGGACTGGTGGTGATGTTCATGGCCGCCGGCTTCTGCATGCTGGAGGCGGGCCTCGTGCGCTCGAAGAATGCGGCGATGCAGGCGACAAAGAATATCGCGCTGTTCTCGGTCGCCGGACTGATGTTCTACCTGATCGGCTACCAGATCCTTTATCCGTCCGGCTGGATTGTTGAAAACGTCCTCGGCATGCCGGCGATCTGGGCACCGGGCGATCTTTCCACATCGGATGGGGACTATGCGTCGAGTTCCGACTGGTATTTCCAGATGGTGTTCGTGGCGACGGCAGCCTCGATCGTGTCCGGCACGATTGCCGAGCGCGTGAAACTGTTGCCGTTCCTGATCTTCACCGCCTTTCTGACCGGCATCATCTACCCGATCCAGTGTTCCTGGCAGTGGGGCGAAGGCTGGCTCTACCAGATGGGCTTTTCCGACTTTGCGGGCTCGACACTGGTCCATTCGGTTGGCGGCTGGGCGGCTCTGGTCGGTGCCATCGTGATCGGCCCGCGAATGGGCAAGTATGTCGGCAATTCGGTCAATCCGATGCCTGGCTCGAACATCCCGCTGGCGGCGCTCGGTACATTCATCCTTTGGTTTGGCTGGTTCGGCTTCAACGGTGGCTCGCAGCTGGCTGCTGGCGGTATCGAGAATATCAATTCAGTCGCAATGATCTTCGTGAACACGAACATGGCTGCTGTTGGCGGTGTGCTGGCGGCGATGATCGCCACTGCGGTGCTTTACAAGGGCAAGGTCGATGCCACCATGGTGTTCAATGGCGCAATTGGCGGGTTGGTCTCGATCACTGCGGAACCTCTGACCCCGGCGGTCTGGCAGTCGATCCTGATCGGCGGCGTGGGCGGTGTGCTTATAGTCCTGTCGGTGCCGCTGCTTGACAGGTTCAAGATCGATGATGTGGTCGGCGCCATTCCCGCCCACCTTGTCTGCGGCATCTGGGGCACGCTGGCGGTTCCGCTGACAAATTCTGGCACCAGCTTCGTCACCCAGGCCATTGGTGTGGTTGCCATCGGCGGATTTGTCGTCGTGATGTCGGCGATTGGCTGGTTCGCGCTGAAACTGACAATTGGCGTGCGTGTCAGCGAGGAAGACGAGCAGATCGGTCTCGACAAGGCGGAAATCGGGCTGGAAGCCTATCCCGAGTTCCGGGCCTGATCGCGAGCTTTGACGTCACAAGACGGTGAGGCACGCGACACGCTTCATCACCTTCGCACAAGCCCCGGCCCGCCACGGTCGGGGCTTTTTCTGTCGGGATGTGAATACCAGCCAACGAACCGGGGCTGAAATGCCTTTATTCTGCCCTTATCTGGCGGAAGCTGATGGTTAGATATCCAGCAAGGACAATGATTCTTGCGAAAGGGAGACCCCTTCAATGCTTTCGACTTTCATCATGCTGGCAGCCATGCAGGCCGGTTCGATCATGATCCAGGCGCCGCAAGCGGCTCCGGTTCTGACCACGGTGCCCGCACCGGTCAGCGCGCCGCCGGCTGTGAGCGTTCAGCTGCTTCCGGTTCAGGCCGAGCCGCTCAGCCTGCCAGAGCCGCAGACCGCCCCGCCAGCGCGCGAAGACAACACGCCGGCTGAGGCTGAAGCACCGCCGGTGCAGTCGGATCTCGCCTTGCCCGAACCCGACGCGCGCGCATCCGAAATCGTCGCCCCGCAGCCCGTGCCGAAAACGCTTTCGCCGACCGAGCGCCGCGCCGTGCTCAAGGCAGCGGGCGAAGCTCTGTCAGCGGTCGAGACAGCGCGCGGCCGCTTTGTTCAGGTCGATGCTGCCGGACAGCTCAGCGAGGGTCGGTTTGCACTGCAACGTCCCGGTCGGATGCGGTTCGATTATGATGACCCGACGCCAATTCTCGTTGCGGCCGATGGCGTCACCGTGGCGATTGTCGATGAGGAACTGGAAACGATTGACCGCGTGCCCCTGGCGGCAACGCCACTGAATTTGCTGCTCGATGACAAGCTCGATTTTGAGACCGAAGCAGAAGTGACCGATGTGCGCCGCGCCAATGGCCTGCTTGCCGTCACGCTGCGTGACCGCAATGAAGAGGCTGACGGCACGCTGACTCTCATTTTTGATGCCGCGAGTTATCAGCTTATCAGCTGGCGGGCCGAGGACTCCAATGGTGGGCTGACAACTGTTCGCCTCTCCGGTGTCGAAACCGGGATGCGGCTCAATCCGCGCCTGTTCATTGTCGAAGACGCCGAAACCGAGGATCGCCGCCGGCGTTGAGCGGCCCTCGCTTGACAGAAATACAACACGCAAGCATATAACAGTTTTTTTACTTGATATCAGGCCAAACCGTGACATATTTGCAACTGCAGGCGCGGGAGCGGTTCTGATTTTCCCCTGATGCACCGCGTCCCCCCTCGCGACCTGCCGCCGGTTCCTTCCCCTCCCGGTGCGACGCGTCCGCGTCAAAAGGCGCCCGAACCTTTCCCCCCGGGTTCGGGCGCTTTTATTTCTGGCGTTCGGATGTAACGGGACTTCACGGCAACCAGCGATCCGTCCATAAATCTCATAAATGTTCGGCTGTTGAGGCGATGCGATGGAAAAGTCACTGTTGATGATCCACGGCGTTGGCTGTGGCGGTGATGTCTGGGGCGCGATGCGTCCTGCCTTCGAGGCCGCTGGCTATGCCTGTCATGCGCCAACCCTGTTTGCCGAGCGTCGGAAGAAGCGCAACCCGCCGGACAGTCTCGCCCGCCTTGGTCTTGGCGATTATGTCGAAGCGTCTGCCAGCCTGGCGCGCGATCTCACAGAGAGACATGGCCGCAAGCCTGTTGTGATCGGTCATTCGATGGGCGGTCTTATCGCGCAGAAACTGGCTGAGCGCGGGCTTGTTGAGGCAGGCATCTTCCTGACCCCGGCGGCACCGAAGGGTTCAACAATCACCGATTTGCGGGTGCTGCGCACGTTCTGGTCAGTGGTGCGTGTCGGGCCGAAGAAGCTGCGCGGCCGTGTCGCCAGGATCGGGCCGAAAGGGTTTGCATGGGGTGTGCTCAACCGGGTCGACAAAGCGCGCCATGCGGAAATCTACGGGCAGGCCCTGTTCGACAGTGGACGGGTCTGGGCCGATCTCGCCGATCCGCCAGCGGTCAATGAAGAAGCCCTTCGCGTGCCGACACTGACCATTGGCGCCGGGCGCGACAGGGCCACACCGATCGCCGGCGTGCGCAAGGTGGCCCGCAAATATGCCCGCGCGCCGGTGCCCGGCGACAGTCTCGAATATCCCGAAAACGGACACTGGATCGTCGACGAGCCCGGCAGCGATGAAGTCACAGCCGACATCATCACCTGGCTGCGCCGGAAAACACCGGAATAAAGCGCGGCTTTCCAGGCTGTATGGACCGGGACCGATCAATGCAGCGCTTGCGCATTTTCTGAACGCGAACTGGTACCCTGTTCGCTTGAAAATGTTCCAGGAAAGCGCGCAGGCTCCGGCATCCACGCAGGCGGGTATTCGGGCGGATTCCGACCAGACTCATCCATTTCACCGCTTGGATTTTATCGTCTGGTCTGGGTTTTGGTCGGGATGTTCGTTGCGGATGGCCATCAAACAAGGCAATTGCGGGCGCAGACAGACGAACGGCCCCGCACATCTGCTGTGCGAGGCCGCTGTGGTCGGGCGCTTCAGCTTTGTTCAGATCACCGGACGTTTGCGATAGTCGCCAGATGCCAGCGACACACGCGGGATGTCGGCTTCTCCGGCAGCGTCTTGCAGGTGTGCAGCGCTTTTGTCCGCGCTTCCAACCGTATCCACTTCTTCGAAAGCGTCGCTCTCATGGGTATTGTCGGTGTGGTTCCAGTCGCTGGCCCGCCGACGCGGAATTACGCCATCAGCATTTGTAACCGGACCGGTATCCGGCGTGCGACGCGACATCGTGACCGGCTCGGCTGGCGCGCCAGCGGGCATCCGAGCAGCAGCCTGTGTATCGCCAAGCGTGCGATTGAAAAACAGTTCCCAGTATTTGGACAGAATTTCGCGGCGCCCTTCAAGTGAACGCAAGCGCTTGACTTCCCGACCCGAGTTCAGCCGGACGCCTTCAATCTTCAGGTGCTGCTGGTTGCGGACAAACTGGAGGAAACCATTATAACGCTTAGCTGCAGACCGGTTCATCTCGAACTGCAATTCGCCGACACCTTCGCTGAGCCCGTCTGCGCCATCAGAAAGCGAATTGCGATGCTTGTAGACCATGAAGGGCCAGTCAAAGCGCGAAAATTCGATGCGCGTATTGCTCTCGATTTCGAGATCTTCATTCAGCGAATAGCCGGTGAAGGAAAATCGTCTCCCTTTGGGCTGAATATCGATAACTGACATCCGGGTCACGTCACCGCCGCGTTCGGCCTGCAACCACGTGCCTTCCATATAATATTTTCCAAGAACAAGTTTCCGGACAACATCAAAGCGAAAGAGTGAAGGGAAAATGGCCTCGGTCATCGCGACCCAGAAGACGACAAGCACTCCGACACTGGCGGCGAGAGCCGCCCACAAGGCTGGGCCGCTGCCACCAGAGGCGTTTGTGGCCGCCTCAAGGCCAGCAGGACCATAAAGGGCCAGAGCGCCGAGAACCAACGCGGCCGAGACCGTATTGGACACCAGACTAAAGCGAGCATAGGGGTTCATTTGAATTCGCGCCTCTCTTCATTTGCATTTCGGGATCTGACATTTCTTGCCGTCAATATTCAGTCTCTTTTTCATAAATTTTTAACTTTCTAGCAACCATCAGTTGGTTAACGAAAACCCGGGTTTTGTTAACCTTTGCGGTTGAAGAAGGTAAATTCCTGCGAAGCACACCGCGGCGTTGCAGCGCAGCATGGCTGATATGACAGATGGCCGCGTGCGCCCTATATTGTTGTAAGACAGTTTCACAGGGAGTATCGGTATGGACGGTTTGGCAGGTCAGATCGGTAAAGATGCAGCGGTGCTTGATGACCTGCTCGCATTGATTGATGGCGCAGTGCCGGCAATCGAGGCCTATGCTGCCAGCGCGAGATCGAAGGCGGCAGCGCACTTGGTCAGTGGCGCGCGGCCCGACCGCGAGGCGCTGGACCGGGAGCAACATCTCGCTCATGGCCTGGCATGGGTCGGCACATATGCTGAAACGCTTCGCGAAACGGCAGACTGGGCGCGCCGGCTGGAAAACGATGGGGCGTTCGGCGAGATTGAACGCTTGCTGACACAGATCCTTTTCTCACGTTACCTGGCCGACCTGGTGGGTGGCATTGCGATGAACCAGGGCGAGACGATACGCCCGCACGAGCTCGGCACGCTTGATGAGGCTGACGCGCTGTTCGAAGTCCCTGCCGTCCAGCGTCTCATCAAAGAAGGTCTGACACCGGCGAGCATGGCCGCCGCCGCCGCGCACCTGCCCGACGCGCTTTCGCGCGCAACCGTCGAAAACACCGCGCTTGACGAAACCATGGACATGATCCGCGACACGTTCCGCAAATTTGCCAGTGACAGAGTGTTGCCGCATGCGCATGGCTGGCACTTGCGCGACGCGTTGATCCCGGACGACATCATTGCGGAAATGGGCGCTCTGGGCGTGTTTGGCCTGACCATTCCGGAGGAATATGGCGGTTCAGGACTTGGCAAGATCGCGATGTGCGTCGTCTCTGAAGAGCTTTCACGCGGCTATATCGGGGTCGGCTCGCTGGGCACGCGTTCGGAAATCGCTGCCGAACTGATCCTGATCGGCGGGACGCAGGCGCAAAAAGAGCAATGGTTGCCAGGCATTGCCAGCGCTGAAATCCTTCCAACGGCCGTCTTCACCGAGCCCAATACCGGCTCCGATCTTGGCAGCCTTCGTACCCGTGCGGTGAAGGATGGCGAGGTCTACCGCGTCACCGGCAACAAGACATGGATCACGCATGGTGCGCGCGCTGATGTGATGACACTGCTCGCGCGCTCCGATCCGCAAAGCAACAATTTTTCCGGCCTGTCGATGTTCCTGGCGGAAAAGCCGCGCGGTGATGACGCCAACCCCTTCCCGGCTTCAGGCATGACCGGCGGCGAAATCGAAGTGCTCGGCTATCGCGGCATGAAGGAGTATGAGATCGGCTTTGACGGGTTTGAGGTGAAGGCTGAAAACCTGCTTGGCGGCGAAGAGGGCATGGGTTTCCGTCACCTGATGGCGACATTCGAAAGTGCGCGCATCCAGACCGCCGCGCGCGCTGTCGGCGTGGCACAGAATGCGTTCGAGCTTGGCCTGCGCTATGCGCTGGACCGCCAACAGTTCGGGCGGTCGATATTCGAATTTCCGCGCGTCGCCAACAAGCTGGTGATGATGGCCGCCGAACTGGTCGGCGTGCGCCAGCTGGCTTATTTCTCGGCCCGACAGAAAGACAGTGGAAAGCGCTGCGACCTCGAAGCCGGCATGGCCAAGCTGCTCGCCGCACGCGTTGCCTGGGCCTCGGCTGACAATGCCGTGCAGATTCATGGCGGCAATGGTTTCGCGCTGGAATATCCGATCTCGCGGGTGCTTCAGGATGCACGCATTCTGAACATATTCGAGGGTGCCGGCGAAGTTCAGGCGATGGTTATCGCACGCCGACTGCTCGATGGCGTGAACTGACCGGCTGTTTTTCCAGCAGGCAGCGACCGCAGCTCAGCGGTCAGGTTGCGGCGTGACGCGCAGATACGGCTTGATCTCGGTATAGCCCTTCGGGAACAGCCGGGCAATTTCGTCCGGGTCGGTGAGCGATGGCACGATGATGACATCCTCGCCCTGCTGCCAGTTGACCGGGGTGGCGACCTTGTAGCCGTCGGTCAGCTGCAGGCTGTCGAGCAGGCGGATGATCTCGTCGAAATTGCGCCCGGCGCTCGGCGGATAGATGATCGAAGCGCGGATCTTGCGCTTCGGGTCAATCACATAGACAGCGCGAACGGTCACTTTCGGATCGGCATTCGGGTGGATCATGTTGTAAAGCGTGGCGACCGTCTTGTCGGTATCGGCAATGATCGGAAAGTCGACGCTTGCACCTTGCGTTTCCTCGATATCGCGGATCCAGGCCTTGTGGTCCTCGACGCTGTCGACCGAGACGACCAGCGCCTTGGCACCGCGTTCCGCCAGCTTGTCCTTCAGCCTGGCGGTGTAGCCTAGCTCTGTCGTGCAGACGGGGGTGAAGTCGGCCGGGTGCGAGAAGAATACCACCCAGTCATCGCCGGCCCATTCATGCAACCGGATCCGACCCTGCGTTGTGTCGGCTTCGAAATCAGGCGCGGTGTCGCCGATCAAAAGGCTCATGCTTTTCACTCCCGTGGCTTGATCTTCGACACAGAAATGGTGCCTAAGTCCGAAATTGCCTATGACCGGCAACTCAAGGCCGGGAAGAGATTTTCTAAGCCATCAGCAAACGGCGATATCGCAATGCAGCGACTGATCCTTCTCAGACATGCCAAGACCGAAGCCTGGTATGAAGGTGTCGATGATCATGGCCGGGCGCTGACTGCGCAAGGACATGACGACTGCGACAATTTGGCGGCTGCGCTTGAGACCGCAGGCTGGGCGCCGGATCTGGCGTTGGTGTCCACTGCGCGGCGCACCCGGGAGACATGGGCACATCTGGCGCACCGGTTCATGCAAACCGTCACGATTCCGGTCGACGATCTCTATCTGGCGTCTGCCGAAACCTTGGGCGAAGTGCTTGCCACCCATCAGGACCGGTCTGGCACGATCCTGATGCTTGGGCACAATCCCGGCCTGCATGATTTTGCCTGCGACCTGCTGCGACAGGCCGGAAGCCATGATGATCACGCCGCCAGACATCTTCGCAACGAGATGCCGACCGGTTGCGCTGCGCTGTTCGACGCCGGCGAGGAGACCGGCTTTGTCGCGGCGCATTTCCGGCTTTTCGATGTGATCCGCGTGCGTGACCTTCGCCGCGACAGCGAAGCCTGAAAGCTTCTGAATTGGGGCCGCCCCGCCAAGGGGCAGGCGGGGCGGCTGGGACCGGAGCGACGACGGCGGTCGCTGGAGGTATTCGCCCCGGTCGGGAGATCACCGGCGTCAGCGTTTGTCGCGCTGAGCGGTGTGCTCTTCATGCACCGCCTGCAGCGCCGGCGATGCGATCTGCGTCACACTTGCCTGCATTGTGTTGTCGAAGCAGGTGCGCTGGCTGACACGGTCAAAAAGCCGGCTGCCCGTTGAGCGGGTCGCGCATCGCCTTTTGATCTTGCTGCTGAGTTCGGCGTAAACCTCGCGAGCACCTTCGTCCGTCTTTGCCGCTTCGCGGTCATATCTGTAATCGAAGCTGAAGGTCTGCGTTGCGAGTGCCGGACTTGCGGCGAGTGCGAACATGGCGGCGGAAAGAATGGTTGAACGGATCATTTTTGTATCCTCTCTGGTTGATGCTGTTGCCCGGACCATACGCGCGTATCCGATTGGCCCGGTATGGCGGGTCAGCTAAGACTTGAACGCCGGTTCCAGCGCTTGCGCCGGACGTGTCGCCAGCGGCAGCGGCCTGGCGATGAACGTCAGTGTCTGCAGCGATGCCTCGAACAAGGCCGCCGAGTTCAGGGCGGTGGCGATCCCGGTTTGGTGGCTGGGCACGTTCAATTCGTCTCAAGTCCTTCGCGTGCTGATCACGGGCTGTCTGGTTCCCGCATCCGGTGGGACCATCCCGACCGGTGAGAAGGATATAGCGCAGAAATTATTGATTATCAATATATTTTAGTCGAAAAACAATAATTTTGTGTCGAATCAAGACATTAGTGCGTATTGTTTTTCGATATGTGAGGCAGGGAGCAACGATCATGACGTCTGGCGACGACATCGCTGCGAACAATAGACCACCTTGTCCCAGTCACGGGCCCATTTGCGGCGCCATGAGAAGGCGCGCCCGCACGTCGGGCAGGTTTTTTCTTCCTGTCGGCGCCGGGCCTGATTTCTCTCGCGTGCCATGATATGCGAGATAAACCGAAGCTGCCGGAAGGCGAAACCTGTCCGCCGGCTGGACGCCGGATGGGCGCAAGCTAACTGAACTTCCAGAAGCGCGAGGACGAACAGGCCATGGCGGCAAGGATAGCGATTATTGGCGCAGGCATGTCGGGCCTAGCCTGCGCACAGCGCCTGCATGAGGCAGGCTGCGAAGTCAGCCTGTTTGACAAGGGACGCGGGCCGGGTGGCCGGATGTCAAGCCGGCGGGCAAGCGTCGACGGCAAGGAAATGCGCTTTGACCACGGCGCGCAGTACTTCACTGCTCGCGATCCACAATTTCGCCAATGGATCGACGCGCAGATCGACGCCGGCAGGGTCGGCGAGTGGCAGGGGCGGTTTGTCACGATTGTGCCCGATGGCCGTCTCTCCCCGGCACGGGCGCAAGCGCGCTATGTTGGACTGCCGGCAATGAACGGACTGATCCGCTCGATGGCCGCGCCGTTCAACGTTGCATGGAATAGCCGGGTCAGTGCGATCAAAGGTGGACCGGGCTGCTGGAGGCTGGTGATTGAGGACGATGCTGAGCAGGGTGATTTCGAGCAGGTCGTGCTCGCGATCCCGGCCGAGCAGGCCGCACCGCTGCTGCGGCCGGTTGCACCGGAGCTTGCTGATGTTGCCGCCAGCGCTGTCAGCGCACCTTGCTGGACGGTGATGCTCAGCTTTGCAGCGCCATTTGGCGCGCCCTTTGATGCGGCCTCGATTGAGGGGCACGCGCTGTCCTGGCTGGCGCGCGATGCGTCGAAGCCGGGTCGGACATCGGAGGAGACCTGGGTCGCCCAGGCCGGACCGGACTGGTCGCGGCAACATATAGAAGACAGCGCAGAAACTGTTACAGCAGCTCTGCTGGCCGATCTGCAAAGCATTTTTCCTGTTCCGGAGGTGACACATCTTGCGGCCCATCGCTGGCTCTATGCAAGAGTTGAAACGCCGGCCAGCGGCCCGGGATTTTTACCGGCGCTCGGACTTGCGATCTGCGGCGACTGGAGACTTGGCCCGCGTGTTGAATCGGCCTGGCTGAGCGGGCGTGACGCAGCAACGGCCTGTTTGTCTGCAAATGGATGCAAATTTCAAAGCTGATTCGCCGCGCGGTTGCTGGAAACATGTTTTCCACAGGTGTTTTCTCAACCGATGGGAGCTGTGGACAAGTTTGCGCAATCAAACGATGTGTCTGTGGGTGACGCAGGCGCGGCCCTGTCGCCTTTCCTGTTCGATTTCGCAGCCCTTCAAGCCAGTCTCGGCCTGCACGCGGCGCGCCCGGAACTGTCGTCTCTGATTCCGGTCAGCGCGCAGCAGCAACGTTGGCTCGCCGCGTGTTTCTGGTTTCCGGCGGTCGGCTTCCTGCTGCGACCCGGCGCGCTGGTTTCGGGCCTGTCGGGTCTGCTTTTTGCTCTGTTCGCAGCTTGCGTGGCCTGGCGCGGCCTGCTGCTTGCCGTTGCAGCTTTGCCCGCGCGGCGTCGAATGACGGTGCCATCCGCGGCTGTTGCACCCGTTTATACAATCCTGATCGCGCTCTACCGGGAAGCGCCGGCAATTGCCGGGCTGGCCGGCGCGATGCGGGCGCTCGACTGGCCGGACGACCGGCTTGATCTGATCTTGTTGCTGGAAAGCGATGATGCGGAAACGCTCGCCGCAGTGGAAACCGCGCACTGGCCGGCTGGAACCCGCACTTTCGTCGTGCCGGACGGTCGCCCGCGCACCAAGCCGCGCGCGCTGAATTTCGGCCTGCAATTTGCTCGCGGCAGCCTGCTGACGATCTATGACGCCGAAGACCGCCCGGAGCCTGACCAGTTGCAAAAGGCCAGCTACGCCTTCCAGAAGGGTGATCAGCGGCTCGCCTGTGTCCAGGCCCCTCTGGTTGCGTATAATCATCGCGAGAGCTGGCTTGCGGGCCAGTGGGCTCTG
>CAYUEM010000039.1:0-17798 GCA_964442925.1 uncultured Hyphomonadaceae bacterium | reverse complement strand
TAAGTTTGTACGTCGCTATCCATCTGATGCCTCCTGTTGTGCAGGCGTCATCTCGGACAAATAGCCACCTCAAACAACAAGGGTGATGGCGCGGCGCTTACGTTCTGCCAGCGCCTTGGTCAACTCAGAAAGTATGCCTGTCTTGCCAAACACATTGCCGGGCGACCGGCCTTCCATCAGACGGTCCGGAAGGTCTTTGTCGATCATTATACGTGGGTCTCCTCATCAGGATGTCACCACGCCAGGGCACAAAATTCTGAAAAGTTCCGAGCCCAATCGAGGCCCGCCTGTCTGGTGAACTTGACTTGCAGCGCCATTCACCTTCGCTGCTGTCTCGCCTGTTCCAGAATATGTTCCAATCCTCTCATGGCGACCCCGGATGCCTGAGCCGGAAAGGGCCCGAACAGAATGGGACGACGAGCAGGGCCGCAATAGGGCTTGCCTCGAATGGCCTCGTATTGGCGAGCATATTTGGACCAGGTCGTTTCACCATCCGCTTCCTTCAAACGAACATGGCGTGATGTCGTGACCCCGCCATGAAACTGGTGAAAGGTGGCTTCTCCGATAATCAGCATATAGTCGACGTCAGCCTGCTGGACGACCCGGTTGAAAAAGTCGAGGTTCACAAGGCCACCACCGGGAATATCGAAACATTCATCATAGCCTCCGACCGTCTCATAAAGGGATTTTTTCAGCAAGGGAGCATTCGACTCCGAAATGGGACCAAACCAGGCCGCTATGGATGATCGAGCAGGCGCGCAGATTTCAAACAGTCTGTAACCGTCTTCAGGCCAGTTGATGGAGGCAATGAGATCGTCTTCAACGGCCTGATTGTAACCCTCGTTTACTGCGTCTTGCTGCGATTTGGCCCCGAGATGATACCCAATCGTGGCGACGAAAGCCTGATCTGAGAACTCCAGAGCTTTCAGTGCGGTCGAAAGCAGTCCCGGGCTTGCCATCCTCGCGCCATCAATGACGGGGCAGACGACAGGCGCCCGCGAAATCCGCACACCATAATTGAGCGCGTGTGCAGGCGATGGCCTGCAATCATCGAGCTGAATATATCTTACGTTGGCAGGCCAGGACATTCGCACATGCTCGGGGACCGGCAGGCTGGAGCCGTTTTCCAGAACAATGACTTCAACGTCTTCGCTTTCGATATCCTTCTGGTATGGCGGCAGGAACGAGGTGACAGTCCTGGGCACTTCTCGAGCCATATTGTAGCAAATGATCACAATTGAAACTTTCGGCATTTCAGTCTCCCGACGAACTCTTATTGCTGGGAGTGGTGCCCAACGGAAGCTGGGGAAAACTCCGCGCCCTCACAGCCATCATGCGCGAGCTTGTCACCCTTGAAAATACCCTCATCAGGGCAAGCCGGAAATGGGAACGAGGAATGGCCTGACCAGGGCGGATCCTTCAGGGGCGCGACAATTGCCAGGCGGATTGGCCGCGCGGGTGATCGAAACGCTCCAGGTGAACGGCGTTCAAGCCAACGTCTTCCGCTGCACTTGAAATCTGGTCGCTGGTCCAGTGGAATGGATCCCTGTCGCAATAACTCACGATATTTGCGGTCTGCTGTACCGGTTCTTCGAACAGGGATTGTGGAGCCAGAAAGAACGTGGCGAGAATCTTCCCGGACTCCGATAGCGCTTGGGTAAGATGGCCCAGCGCAATCTTCGTCTTTTCATGTGACAAATGGGTAAACACTGAAAACACGAGGATAAAATCGAAGGCCCGGCAAAATGGTACCGGTTTAGTGATATCGCCAACAGCAAGTTGTTCGCGCGGGAAACGCGCCTTTTGACGGTCGCAGAGTTCATGTTCATAACCGGCCTCGATAAGTGCGAGGTGCCTGTCAAAACCGAAATAGTGCCTGGGCTCGACAAGGTCGATGAGACGTGTGCCAGCACGCAGGGACCCACATCCCGCATCGAGGACAGTATGATGAGGTTGAAGACCCGCATTCACCAGGAGATCGCGCTGTAAATTGCCAATCTCTTCCCACATCCCTCCGACAGTCCCGCGATGCTCGCCTCGATCAACAAGTTCCTTAATCCGATCAGGGTCTTCGTATTTTGAGATCATCTGTCAACTCCGCCAAACCTGAAACTTTGTCGCTTTCGGAAGCGAAGGCGCACGTCAAAAAATAAGTATTGATTTCATTCATCAATGTCAAAGCATCCCGTTCGCGGCCTGGATGAGTGAAGCAAAAAGCGCTTTCGCCTCGCGGTCATGAATGACGCCAGCCCCGTCATTGTGAACGAGCTCCGTGCTGAAAAACGATGATGGATCACTCTTAAGTTCATGGCTTTGGCAGAAGGCCCTGAGCGGCGCCATGAAGGCATTCTCGAAATTTGCTTCCGAAAAATGCAGAAGTGGAAATCGGCGTTCGCTCCAAAGTTGAAGCAAGCGTGCATTGGTTTTTCGCCACAGCGTCAGGGCATCCTGCGTCGACATTTCCAGATCGCCGCCGCGCGCACACAAGGATCGAATGACTGCGTTGGGATGGCGAAACACTGCGATCATGTGCGCGTTCGGAAAAAGCTCGAGCCATCCTTCAAGTGTCCAGATCGTTCGAGGATCCTTGAAACCCCAAAGGTGCCCCGAAGCCCGCAAGCTCTGGGTGCAGTCAGCCGCTTTGGATGTCTGGCGATCATTCCAGGACAGTGGCAGATGATGCGGTGGATTTTTCCAATCGGAACCTGCCGCGTGCAGGATCTGGTCGTTGAGTTCGCGTATAGGCAGGTTCTCCTTATTGCCCTTGATGTTGTGAGGCGCTGCATTGTTCACTTCGCCGAGATCAAGTCCCGCAGCCTGCAGGCTGCCGGCAAGGAGCGACGAACCACTGCGATGCATGCCAAGAATGATCACGGGCTGGTCTGCAATTGCCGTCATCGTGATGTCCTTCTGATGCCTTGTGTGCGCGGACCGATCAGCTTTCCTGCACACGGGTAATACTGAAGCGTCCAGGGTGTTCAAGAGGCGGTTTCATTTGGGTCACCTGACCCGATGGAGTTAGTCAATAGCCCGGTAGTGTCTTGTCACTGGCTTCGGCCTCGGCAGGCGGGATGTGTCCGATGGGACCGAACAGGCAGTGATTGTTACACGCATACACCCCGCAAGGCGTTGCCATTGCTCACATCGAAGCGTTTGACACATGAGCGCCGATACCCCGTCGCAATTGGCCGCGCGCCGAAAGGATCAGCCGGGGTCTCTGCAAGCTGGTATCAGGCATCGCTTGAAGCAATCGCGTAATGTTCTCGATCCTGCGCGAAAAAATGTCGATGATTTGCAAAGGCTTTCGTTGGCCCGGCACAGCGCCTTTACCGCGCGCACCAGCAGCCCTGACCCGTCTACGGTCATCGCCAGCCTGCACCACTGGTCCCGGCGAGCCTGCGAAACATTGCCGGCTCGCCGACTTGCCGCACCAGCGGCGCAGCCTCTCGCCATGCAGCCGATCTTCGGCGCAATTCAAAGTCTTCGCGGCCCATCGCCAGCCGCAATCGGCCCGCCGCTGATCAATCCGATAGATCCGCCCGCGCGCCGAATTGGAGTAAACGTGTTGGCTGTCTTGCTGATCGCAGCCCCTTTCCAACAAAAGCGGCGCGCAGGTACCCGGGACGGTTCACCCGATGCTGACAGCGACGCACGCGATGCCTACCAACATGCTTTCCATATTGAGTGTCCAAACGAAAACTCCGCGCCGCGGAGGTTTCGAAGTCTTGCGTCGGCCCTCGCCGCCTCCCGGTCCTTTGATTACGGGCCACCATTTCTGTGTACCCTATGGGCGGTCGGCTCGGGCAGAGGGCTGGCACGGCAACTCAAAATCGACTGCGTCGAATTTTGAAACAGACTCTTCGGAGTCAGGCTCTGTCGGGAACGACACCGCGCGACCACGAACCATGTGATACGATAAATTATCAACAGACCGCCAGCACGCGCCGGGCCATCTGAATGGCTTTGTTTGAAGACGACATCTTGGTTGCAGGCGCGCCAGGCGGGTCTGCAAAACACCGGGCAGATTTTTGGCAAACCCGCGCGATCAAAGCGTGACCGGCAAGGCTGGGTGGATTAAAAACGTCGTGATTACAGGGTTTTACAAACATTTACCCAACCTGAAAAATCCGCCTTGAATCTTTGATGACAGCTCAAGTCACATGCTTGACAAGCTGTCTGCAACAATTAGAAGATATGCTACTCGCTCGGGAAATGAAATTCGTGCGTGCGAGGCGTCGGGTTGCTAGTGGGCTTCCGGCAAGTTCAACTTGGGGAATGGAGTTTTCCATGAAACTATCAAAAATTCTTGGGGGTGCATCCTTTGCGGCACTTCTGGCCGGCAATGCGCATGCGCTCGATTTGCAGCCGTCAACCTTTGGAGGTTTTACTGCTCCGGACATTACAACGTTTGTTACTGTTGCTGAAGAAGCCAACCTCTCTGCGGGAACGCAGGCCCAGGGAAATTATGGCATTTCTCTCACAACGACCGGTACATATGCCGCGAATGAAAACTACCTCGTCACGTTGACGCTTAGTGGGGGAACATTTACGTCCGCATTGACGGGCGCTGAAGTTCTGACTGGTAACGGAAGCGATGGGGTGGCAACGCCAATTACAGGTGCCTCCGTACAGGGAACAACCGGGCAGGCCGGCTCAACCACGGTCACCTATCTGGTGTCGACCGGTCCAACTGCTTCAGGCGAGATTGATTTTGAGCTGCCGATCACCTATTCGGGTTGCACATCGGGTCTTGACATAACGGCAACGGTTACACTGACCGATGGCACGACCCAGCTTGAGGAAGGAACGACGACGCTGTCGACGGACAATTCCAATCAAGGTCCGATCGTGCAATGTGCGAATGCTTATCAGGCGACACTCGCGTCTGACGTCACCGTGCCTGCAAATGATTCGATCCTTGCTGGCGTCCTTTTCCAGAACTATATTCCGGGTGCGACGACAGTACTTCTTGATGCTGGCGCAACAGGGGCTCCCGCTGCCGGCGCAGTTGATACCGCGTTAGTAGCGACACACGGAACAGTCGCGGTCTCATTCACTCCAGGCAGTGCGGCAACTTCATTGCTGACCAGTCTTGATGGCTCGACACCGCCCGTTACTGGCGCTGCTGGTGAACTGGCATCGGTGGACTTTGACGTGCAGTTGGCCAATACGACAGGCGTGACGAACATTGACACGGTTGCAGGTGGTGCGAACCCGGCACCTGCCTTCGTTGGTAATGTGGCGTCGTTCGTGGATACAGCGGTTGCCGCGTTGGTTCTGACCGCCGCCGACTATGTTGAAGGTATTCAAATAACGGTCCCTGCTGGCGCTCCGTCGATTCAGGCTCAGCCGGTGCAGACGGCAAATGGCTTGCTGCAGTTTGCTGCACTTGGTCTTGTTGCGAATGAACCTTTTGCAGATGCAACCCTCGACGACCTGAACTTTGAAGGTCAATTGTGTGCGACATTTGACTGGGTTGGAGACGAAACCAAACCGACAAAGAATATCTGGCGTGTCACCGGGCTGGGTGCGACCACCTTGGATCTGGTTGTTACGCTGGCCAATGCTACCATCCCTAGCTTCAACGGGACCTACACAATTGCCGTTCCGACGGTTGCGGGCACCGATTTCACTGATGATGAGTTCATCATCAATGAAAGGGATATTACCGCTGCGGCAGGTGGCAATTTTGGACGCGCTGATGTTTCGTTCAACTTTATCGGTGCCAGTACAGGATTGGATTGTGACCGTTTGATGAATTCTGATGCTCAGAACATCATCACGCCGTTCGGAAACAACAACCAACAAGAAACGGCCCCTGTGGCCGGCGCGAACCAGGGCGACGACTAGTCTTTTCGCGCAGACATTACACAATTGCGATGGAGGGGGCTGCACGTTGCAGCCCCCTTTTCTTATGGGCGCTTATATTGCAAGCTATAGGTTCTGGTGGTGCCGGGAACAGGTGAGGGATCGATCGAGTGCTTGAAGAAGTCCGCAATGGCGTTGATGCAAACCTTGATGGAGCCTGCGACCTTGGTCACTGGTTTGTGTCACGAAATCTGATCACGCCGAAGGGCCTGGCCGAAGCGCGCGAATTCCAGTCGGTTCTCGGCGGCGCGTTGCATCAGGCAATCCTGAAATTGGGTCTTGCACGCGAGGCCGACATCCTTGAGGCGTTGTCGGGACTGATCGAGTGCCGCCGGTTTCCTTGCCCGGACGTGCGTGAACCCGATACCGTATCGATCGAAACCGCCTTGTCTGCTCTGAGATTGACACCTGACTGGGCGCTGTTGAACGAGGCCGTTATCTGGGCATCTCAGCTGGGCAAGCCGGAGCGCGATGACGTGATGCTTGTCATGGCGCGCAACCCGCTCGATCCTCAGCTGATCGAAGCGATAAGCCGGCGATGGCCGGGCGGATGCGAGATGGTTCTCGCGACCAACCGGACGCTGGACATTCTCCTGGCTGGTCTTGATAGCGCCGAGGCAGCTATCGAAGGACACGAAACAGGGGCGGGCGATCTAGCCCGGCTCAGGGAACTCGCGGAGGAAGCGCCGGTCATCGAATTTGTAAACGGTCTGTTCGCAGAAGCTTTTGAGCGCAATGCCTCAGACATTCATATTCGGCCCGGCGAGGAGAGTTTCGAGTCGGCGCTGCGTGTTGACGGCGTTCTGACAGCAAGCCAGACCTATCCCAAGGTCATGTTCGATTCGGTGTGCACACGCGTGAAGATACTTTCGGGAATGGACATCGCCGAACGCCGGCTGCCACAGGACGGCCGGCAGTCAATCCGGATCGCAGGTGAAGAGATCGATCTGCGCGTTTCAACGCTGCCCTCCACCCATGGCGAGAGTGTGGTGATGCGCATCCTGCGCAAGAAGGCTGACCTGCCCGATATCCAGGGCCTGGGATTGAGGGGCCCATCGCTCCATACCTTCCAGTCATTGGTGGGACTTCCCAACGGCGTTATCCTTGTGACCGGACCGACCGGTTCAGGCAAGTCGACAACCTTGTACCGGGCCATTGAAAGTCTCAACACAGGTCAGGCCAATATTGTCACGATCGAGGACCCGGTCGAATATGAGATCGAAGGCGTCAATCAGGTCCAGGCCAATACCGATATTGGCCTGACATTTGCCAGCGGCTTGCGGTCAATCCTGCGCCAGGACCCCGATGTCATCATGGTCGGTGAAATTCGTGATCGCGAAACGGCCATCATTGCCATTCAGTCGGCGCTGACCGGGCATCTGGTCTTTTCCACATTGCACACCAATTCTGCGCTCGGTGCGGTGGAGCGACTTGTCGATCTTGGTATCGAGCCATTTCTGATCTCGGCATCACTTCGTGGTGTCGTCGGTCAGCGCCTCATGCGGCAGCTGTGTCCGACCTGCCGGATCAGCGATGATGCCAGTGTTTATCCGGCAATGGCCCTGACTTATCTCAAACACTCAAATCCTGCCTTGCTTGATGAAGTCGGTTCGCAATGGTCGCGACCGGTGGGCTGCGCAGAATGCGCACATTCGGGATATCGTGGGCGGATCGGCGTTTTCGAGGTGGTGAATTTCCATGCCCTGAACGGCGACAAGACAAATGCTGATCTTCGCGATTTCAGCCATATCGACACCTTGCGTGCCCAGGGTTTCCGCTCGATGCTTGACGACGCGCTGGTCAAGGCCAGCCACGCAGAAACCAGCCTTGCAGAGGTCGAGCGGCTGTTTGGTCGATGGTATGATCAACTGTCTGAACGATAGCGGACCTTGATATGGCAGTGTTTCGATACAAAGGCGTAAACCGGTATGGTGAGACCGTTTCAGGTGTCGTCGAAGCGCGTCACTCTTCCGGCGCCATCCAGGCCCTGACAGGCCGGCAGATCACGGCTTTCGAACTGTCCCCGGATGCTCGCCGGGCCCGCCGCCTGAAGCGTGCACGTCCAAAACCCGAAGACTATTTTCAGATGATCGAGCAGATGAGTGTCTTGATCGCTGCAGACATCGCCGTCCTTGACGCGGTTGCAAGCCTGCAAAGCACAGTCGAGCATGAGCAGCTGGTCAGCGAACTGGATTTCGTCGCTCAGGAATTGCGCAAAGGTCAGCGGCTGGGCGAAGCTGTAGCAGCCGCCATGCCGAAATTACCGCGCCTGGTGCCAAACCTGATCCGGCTGGGGGAACAAACCGGACGCCTTGCTGAGGTCCTGAAGATCATTTCCTCGCAAATGGGAATGCAGGAAAAGATCAAGAAGGAGTTGCGTGGAGCGCTGGTTTATCCTGCTTTCCTTTTTGGTGTTGGCCTTGCTGCGGTGATTTTCCTGTTCTATTTCGTGGTACCGCGTTTTTCCAAGATGGTCGCGAGCAATTTCGATGCGCTGCCGCCGACCGCAAAACTTGTCTTTCAGGCATCGGGATTGTTGCGCAACCACACTCTGGAGCTCGCAATTGGCGCGGCGCTGATGGCTGCGGCTCTGATTCTAGCCGTGCGAAACCCCGCACTTCGAGCTGTTGGCCAATCCTTCATCTTCAAACTGCCCCTTGTTGGAAAATTGCTGCGTCAGTTTGAACTGGCGAACTGGACACGAACCGTGGGTTTGGCCTTCCAGGCAAAGGCCAATCTCCTTGATGCTGTCCTGCTTGCGCAAAATTCCATCTCCAGTGCCAACAACAAAGCGGCATTTGATGACCTCACCCGCGACTTGCGTGCGGGCATATCCATCGACGAAGGCATCGCCAAGATTCCGAGCATGGAACCTGTGGTGGTCAACCTTGTGCGAACGGGCGTGAAATCAGGTCGTCTTTCCGACATGTTCCTGATCGCAACCGAAGTGCTCGATAGCCGGGTCGCTGCGACATCGCAAAGGATCAGCAAACTGGCCGAACCTGTCGCCGTGCTCGCGATTTCGGCGCTGATAGGGTTTGTTGTGATTTCATTGGTCTCCGCTATGACAAGCATCTATGATTTCGCGCTGTGACAGGCTCGAAGGATCGGTGTGCTGATCGATCCAGCCCACCATCCTCAAATCATAGGATGCAGCCCCCTGCGAGCCGTCAGGCCCGCGGTAATATACCGTGAGTGTGGTGTCATAGAGCCCGATATCACGACAAACCTGGCGAAATTGTGTATCCTCGCCAACCAGTTCTGCCTGCCAGCGCACCGACCAACCGCCAAAGGCTTTTTTCCCCTCGGGGGTCTCGCCGACATTGATCGTCTCGACGATGTCCAGAGCATTGTCGAATGCGGCCATGCGCGCCGCATTGGCGGCGATGCCCGCACCGTTCTGGCGAAGTGACAGGAAAACGTCCATGAGCGGGACCAACGCGGCGCTTAATATGAGAAGGCCTGCGATCACTTCTACGGTTGAAAAACCACCGTCACTTTTGCGGCAGCCGGGCGGCGCGATAACGCTTGCCGTCGCACCGCCAGATTTGCCATCCAACGCCATTCCTGCCTCTATTCCTGCGGCTGCCTGCCGGTTTCCGGCGGCGGCAATTTCTGTGCAGACGGCTCGATCCTGAAGGGTTGCTGACGATGACGCATCGTATTCATGGAATCAGAGCCGGTTTCGAAAGCGCCATTGGTTGTGCGCGCAAGTGCATCAACCACACGCTGGCGATCATCGCGCGAGTTGAGCACATAAGGCGTGATCATCACCATAAGAACGGTCTGGGTCGAACTGAGCGTTTCTGACCTGAAAATTCCACCAATAACAGGCGTATCCTTCAGGAAAGGGATGCCGCGCTCATCGCGAATATATCTGTTTTCGATCAAACCACCAAGAACGGCCGACTGACCATCCTGAAGGGTCAGAGATGTCGAGATGCTGCGATTGGATATTGTCGGAGAAGGAATACTCTGACTTGCCGCGCCGAGCGATGAAGACACCTCCTGGCTGATTGTCAGATCAATCCGGTTATCACTGTAAACAAGCGGTTCAATGTCGAGCAGAATACCGGTTTTTCGATATTCAACCGATTGCAGGATATCGGTTGATCCGTTTGATTGAGACGATCCTGCAGATTGTGACGTGATAATCGGAATATCCGTACCCACCTGAATGCTGGCAGACGCACCCGATTTGGTCACAATTCGCGGGGTTGAAAGGACATTGATCAGATTGTTGGACGCCAGAGTGCTGAAATCCACAAGATAGTCGCCTGAACTGTAGCTGCCCGAAAGGCCACCCGGACTCAAGCCAAGGCCGCCAAGTGTCCCAACAGAATAACCGGTTGATCCGAGTTGCTCGATGAGAAACTCGACGCCGTATTGCAAATCATCGGTCAGCGTAATCTCGGCAATCGTCACCTCGATGAGCACTTCATTGGCGGGCGTATCGAGAAGGCGCAGGAGTTGGACGATCTCGCGATACTCCTCGGACGTACTGCGAAAAATGATGCGATTGCCCTGCGGATCGACGGTGAAACCGCCTTTTCCAACAGCCTGCCCGGGGCCGTCTTCACCCTGAGCATTGCCAGGCTCCATCATTGGACCGGGCTGAGGTGCCCGGTTGCGCTCATCATCCGGTGCCATCCCTATGTCGCCATAAGCCGAAGCAAGGATATCAACCAGTTCAGTTGCTTCATAATATTGCGCCTGATAGACCCAGGCCTTGAGCGTGCGCTGGGGCTGTGCTGCGCGATCGAGACGTCTGATTGTCTCAATAACATAGTCGAGCATCTCATTGCTTTTTGCGAGAACAACAATCTGGTTGGTATATTCCAGCGCCTTTATTGCAATGGCTTGCTGCACGCCGCGCTGGTTTGATATTGAAAAGCCCTCAAGCTGCAACAGCTCCGTGGCTTCCTGAGCAAGCACTTTTGTATCCCAGTTCTGAACAGTATAATAGCCGGCCCGCGCCCCTGCATATTCCAGCTCGTCGAGCTGGTAGATTATGGTCAGGGCCCGGTCTACATCTTCCGGAAGTCCGGTTAAAGTGATCGAATTCAGCGTACCGCTCGGCGTGACAGACAGTGTGTCCTTGTCCGGGAAGGCGACGCGAAGTGAACTGGCCATTTCATTGGCGGAAATTGCCATGAGATCGACATGCTGGACCACCGGGCGAAGACCTGAGGGGACAGCAGCGCGCGCCCGGGAACGTACAAATCGTGGCGCGCTCCTGCGCAACTGATCTGTCTCAAGGATCTTCACGCCGCCGTCTTCAGGAATGACGGATATCCCGTAATCCTTGAGTGCATTTCTCGCCGTTTCGAACAAAGCGCGATCGCTTATGTCTTTTGCGCTCCGAAAGCTGATGATCTCCTTGCGTTCGGAAACACTCGGTCCCATGACAAAACCCATTCCGAGTATTTCCCCAAATACCGTATTGATGAACTCCGGAACCGATTGGGGTGGGATCGATACGCTCAGTTCACGATCAGCAAATTCGAGCTGTTCCACCGCTTCATCATCTTCGCCCGACGCAATCTTGTCGGAAAGGCTTGGCACCTCGAAAAATTCAACATCGTCTGGCTGTCCTTCGCTGCTCTTGAACTGTTCGTCGTTGGGCAAAGGCAAATTCTCAGCCGCGTCTGCTGCGCCTTTGTCCCGGAACGACGGCGCTCCGCGCTGGCTGCCTGCCTCGATCGACCCTTCAATTGCGGTCTCAGAGCCAACCGCCCCGCCCGCACAACCGGCGAGCAATAGAGTTATGGCTGGATACCAGATTGGATGTCGTGATGGTTTTGTCATTGATTATTCCTGGCTCAGGTCTGCCGGTGTCGCAAGCGCGAACAAGCCCATATATAAGGCGTCATCGTCATCGGTCAGCAGAACGCCTGATGCATCAATCGACGTTATCAACCAGTCTCCGACCCGGTGACCTTCTTCAAAATTCTGCAACTGTCCATCCCATTCAAACAGCACGTAACGGGTCCTGCCGGAAATCATGACAGCTCGTATGGCCGGTATCGATTGTAAGCCGGCCTCAGCCAGCTTGGCATTCGCCGCGCGGGCAGTCTCCTCATCGGTGTCGTTTTGCTTGGGAAAACCTGCTCGAGCGAGCTTGTCAAGAGAGGCTGAAAAGTCCAATTGCGCAGGTGGATCGGGCCTGGCAAGTCTGTCAAGTTGATCGGTGCCGGCAGCTGAAGGTTGAATGTCGGGGCTCAAGCCAAAGAAAATGGCGCATGAAACGCCCACCGCGAAAAAAGCGGACAACTGCATCCAATTCAGGCGTGAAATGACAAGATTAAGCATCGCGACCGCTTCGCGCCGCAGCAGATAATGTTATCAGCAAGTTGCCGATCGCATCCCAGCTGATATCCGTCACTGTCAGATGTGCATCAAGTGAGCCAATCTGCGCCAGACACACGGGGAAGACCCAACCGCTATCGCGCGCGCGCACCTTCGCGTTCAGCCTTGTATATTGTCGACTTTGTTCGAGTGGCTCAGCATCGACTGTCACAAAAATGCGCTCGAGCCCGCACTCTGCAAAAGCCTCGGCGAGGTCTGATTGAAGTCGTGCAATGTTCAAACCAATCGATCCCTCATCGACCAGCCGCGCCTCGTAGGCGTTCAGGAGATCTTCAAACAAGACCTTTCGCTCCCTGACCACCTCTTCTTTTTCAGTGCTGACAAGAGTTTCAATTTCACCTCGCAACAAACCCAACGTCCGCGCGCGGGTGTCATTTGCACGTCCTGCCCAGTCGATGACAAAAACACAAAGCAGAGCTGCAAGAACGCCAAGGCCGGCCCTGACGCGCGGCGAAAGCTGCTGGACTTGCCTGATCAACGCATCTGTCAAAGGGCTCTTCATTGCACACGCTCGCGATCGACAAAGAAAGACAACAGCCACTGGCCATCGCGGCGGCTCGGTTGGATCGAAGCCTCCTTGATGTTTGGCGAGGCTTCCAGCTCACGGATAAGGGTCGTCGGCTCAAACTTTCCAACAACTGTAATCTCGACATCAACAATCTGGTCGGAATAGTCAAGACGCGTAACTTTGGCCTCAAGACGTGTCAGAATGGACATTGCATCGGCCATGGCAGGCAGAGGGTGGCGCGTTTGGAAAAAAATTGTAAGAGGCTCCAGGCGCTCGGCTGCCAGAAGTGTATCCGATTGCAGGCGACGCAAGTCTGCTTTTTCACTGCGCAGGGCACGCAGTTCATTTTCGGCACTCGATATGCGGTTTTCGAGATAGGACCAGCGCGCGAGCTGATAGGTTGCTGGCATCGAGAGTGTGACTGCCAGCAAACCGATGCCCATCTTCCAGCCCAGCGTCGAAATCGCCGCTGACGGTGGCAGATCATTCATGGGCAGACGACTTCTGGTTGCTGAAAGTCCTGGCTGGAGGTCGGGGATCGGAACGGGTATTGCTCCAATGGGATCGGCGGACAGGCAGAATATCTTCCATTGATGTCCGCTCGGCATGTGTTCCCACCAGCGACTGAGTATGATTTTCCCATTTCGCCAGAATTGCCCTTCGAAGCCATCGATTGCCTGACGCAAAGCAAATCCTTCAGTGGGTTCATGCAGGAGCGTTTCCGGTATCAGCTGGCGGCTTGAGACATTTGCAAGCGCCCTCACAGATGACATATCCCACGTCCACGCAGCGGCGATGTTCGCGTCAAGCTGCAAAAAGACCCCTGGATCCTGGTATGAGGAGGTCGAGATGGCTTGCAGCCAGGCGGCCCGTTTGTGTTTTGCACGCGACATCGTAGCTCGAGCTGTCTTCGCCTCGAAGCTGCAAAGGGCTCGCGAGAGAATGATCTGACCACCCAGGAGCCGAGAGAAAAACCCGTTTTTTGACCTGATGTCTTGCTCGCGGAGTTCACCGACAAGGCCTCTGTCTTGCGACAGAAATTGTATGTGCGGAGCCAGCATTTGCTATACTTTCGTGTTGCGGACCTGATTGCCGCATGTGTTATTGCCAAAGCGTGTTGTTGTCTGCCGCACGCGATTGTGTTGTCGCTACAGTCTAAGCTGTTCTCCCAGCTTCACCAACCTGATGGCGGCTCAATCACGCGCTCAAGGACCGCATAGGGTCGCTCGCCATCTGATCCCGTGACCTCCAGACGGATACGGATTTGCTTGCCTGGGTCACTAGTCTCAATCGCAACGACCAGCTGCGATCCGAGCGCGAAGAGGCGTCCGAGCGACGGTTCAACACCCGCTTCGCGCAACATCGATGACCAGGCCCTGTCAACTTCAACTTTATCGCCAGGACCGGTCTGTCCCAGGAGTGTCGCGATCATATGTGACGGAGCGTCGTCGAGGTTGGGTTGCATCCCAGCACCAACCGACAAGGAAAAAGCAACTTTGTCTGGACGGTCGCAAACCGCAATTTCGCTCCAGACCTCCAGACTGCAGACCTCTTGAGGCAAAAACAGCGGTTTGCCAGCCGCGTCCCTGTAAAACGGATCTTGTTGGTTTTCTTCACCGAGAGAGCCGATGAGTTTCTCGCGTTGCTTCTCCTGGTATTGCAGAAGAATGCTCACGGCGCGACGCGATTTCAGGCCGTTAAGCCCAAGTCTCTCCGCATACAATCTCAGTATATCTGGATCGCGCGCGGCGAGATCGGGCAAGCCATTTGTGCTCTGGATGCTCACACGACGTTCATCCAGCGGACTTGGCAGGCTTGCGCTGCGCCGATAAACACCGCTCCACTTGTATACCGTGGAGTCCGTGGTCCAGGTGTTTTCCGGCTCGCGCGCCCTGTACCTGGTTGCACCGCTGCCAAATTGGTCCACCGGCAACTTTCCATAGTACTCTAAAAGCGCCCGGTAGGCAATTTCCTGTTCAATCGAATATGTATTGAGCCGCGCGCGTGTTTCCTGCCCGCGCAACTGAGCCCGCTCGCGCGCGACAGAAAGGGTTTCAGCAAGGCTCGCAACCGACAGCGACAGTATCAGGACAACAACGAGAACAAACGGAATGACGTAGCCAGCCTCGCGGTCAGCGGCAGGTCTGGCCCCTGAATATGTGTCAGGACAAACAGCAGGACCGGGACATGTGGCCATCATTTCGCGACCGGACTGCCAAGACGAAACACATAGGTGGTCGCTCCAAGGCGCGTGTCGCCAACCAGCAAAACCGCTCTGGGTAAGTGTTGTGTTTCAACTACCGCAGCTGAGGGGTTTTTGTTATCAGGGGTATCGGCTGGCCAAGACGGAGCCGAGATACTTTCTTTGTGGAGATATAAGAAACGTGCGTTTGCCAAGCCTGGAAACGTCAGAACATATTCATCGGGACCTGCGCTGTAGCGGACGCTTGCACCAGTATTTTCTGCATCAGGCGTTATAAGAAGCTGAACGGGCTCAATTCCGGAAGCCTTGGGAAGTGGATTGAGCGCCGACGCGCTTAAACGTTGCCCTTGACCTTCGAATATCACGGCATCGGCGTCTCCTGTTGGGATGGGAACGACGCTCGCAAATATTCTTTCCAGCTGTTTTTCGGAATAGAACAGCTGTTCTTCACTGTTCGAAGCGAATGAAATTGTGTCATGCAACCTACGGGTTGAGATGAGCATGGAATTCAACAAGGATGTGATAATCGAAGCAACAAGGATGACAACAATTGCTTCCAGCACCGATATCCCCTGCTCCGACGGGTCAGCGCTTGGTGTTTCAAGGGCCGTCGATGGAAGCGTTGACATCAAAACACGATCTTGCAAGATGCAGGTTCAATCCGAAAACTTGACTCTATCCCCTTTATTCGAATCCGGCCCCCACCGCCGACGCAAAAGCCGGGAGGCTTTATGACTGCATCTTCTGAAAACCGCACCCGATCAGTGCCAGGCTTGCCAGGGTCCAGAAGTTCAAGTCTGACCAAATCGAGTGAGATTGTTTCGCTGCGTTCAACACTCAGGGCCCTCGCTTTGGAAATAACAAGTTGAACACTGTCTATTTCAGATTTTGATCGTGCCTGATCGGTCAACCTTGAAATGTTCACGGTCACAATACCCACTGCCAACCCCATAATAACAATAGCGATCAACACTTCCACCAGACTGAAACCGGCTTCGTTTGTTTCGCGACAGTCGTGTTCGTACATTTCAGATCACACCGGTCATGAACGACGGCTATCAATATCAGCATCCATACCGCTTCCACCGGGTACATTGTCAGCACCGAGTGTAAATATCCGCGGTATAACCTTGTCGCCAGACAGATCAGGAGAGTATTTGTAAAGATTGCCCCAAGGGTCTTCAGGAAGGGCGCCACTCAAATAGGGCCCATTCCAGAGTGGTTCGTCCCCGGCTGGCTGGACCAGCAATGACAATCCCTCTTCCGCAGTTGGATATCGACCGATATCCATACGCATTGTCTCAAGAGATGTGCTGAGCATTTTGATCTGCGCTTCTGCCGTAACGGTCTTGGATTTATCAACCTGTCCGATTAATCGCGGTGCGACAAGCGCTGTGAGTGCGCTTATGATCGCCAGACCAACCAGAATTTCGAGCAGCGAATACCCCGCTTCAGATGCCCGCCGACGCTGATTGGCTGCATTTGTCTTCTGGACGGGTTTGACAGTCAGATCGCCCAGTTCCTGTTGCTTGCGTTGCCGCTTCATTCCGAACCTCACGAACATGATACGTGCTATCCATACTCGCTCGAAGACTTGCCTGTCTAGCCCGGGATTTCTCAACATAGAGGTGGCTCGGTTCGTCTGAACAGATTGCGGCCGCTCGATAAGTTGATCGCTGCTCTTCGGGTTATGCCGCAACCGGGATGGGCTGCAGCGCGTTGAAGTAAGCCTGATCGGGCGTTTGCCGGTCAAGCGACGAGTGTGGCCGCCTTGCATTGTAGAAACCGATGTATCGGCCGATCCCGGCTCGGGCCTCCGGCACGCTGGCATAAGCCTTCAGGTAGATCTCTTCGTACTTGATTGACCGCCAGAGCCGCTCGACAAAGACATTGTCCCGCCATGCGCCTTTGCCATCCATACTGATCGCAATCTTCCCGTCTTTCAGGATCTTGGTAAACGCCAATGTTGTGAACCGGCTGCCCTGATCGGAGTTGAAGATCGCGGGGCCGAGGCAAACCGGGACGCGTTCCGGCTGGTCCGGCTGTTTGACGTCTCGCGCAGGCCATCTGCCTTCTGGCTGAAACCGCCTCTTGGCGACCATGTCCGGCTGGAGCCGAGCGTCTATCGCGCAAGCTTCTGATCGCCCGTCAGGCCACCCCAGCCTCCCTCCGCCTCAATAACTCTTCCCATCAGCCGGGTGGGCGGACGGTGCTTTTGCCAGGGCGCGGCCGGCCCGCAAGTGGGCGGGTCCGGTCTGTCCTTGGGTGTCTTGAGGCCTTCTGCCTGGCCCACTGGCGGCCCGTCCTTGTGCGCCCTGCCAGCGCACCCTCTCGCCGCCCACCCGACTGACGGGAAAAGAACGCGGGGCGGCGCAGAGGAGACTGACATGACTGACCAACTCGCAATCACCGCGCCCCTTGGAACAGCTGCCGCACCCACCGCAACAGAGCGGCCGCGCATCTATGTTGCTTGCCTTGCCGCTTATAATGCAGGCTGCCTGCACGGGCGCTGGATTGATGCGACCACGCCTGATGAGATTTGGGACGCGGTGCGCGCCATGCTGGCGGCATCGCCGGAGCCGCATTCTGATGAGCACGCGATCCACGATTATGAAGGCTTCGAAGGCGCGAGCCTGTCCGAATATGCGAGCTTCGATACCGTGTGCGAGCTTGCCGATTTCATCGCCGAACATGGCGAGCTTGGCGGCAAGGTGTTGAGCCATTTCGACAATGGGATCGCCGAGGCGCGCGCCGCCTTCGAGGACTATGCAGGCGCCTATGCGAGCGCGGCGGACTTTGCCGAGAGCCTGCACGAAGACACCGGCACCGAGATTCCGGAGAGCCTGCAAT
>CAYUEM010000038.1:0-17799 GCA_964442925.1 uncultured Hyphomonadaceae bacterium | reverse complement strand
AAGACCTGCGCGGCAATGCCTATTACTGGATCGGTTATAGCGGCAAGCTGTCTGACCCGGCCGAGGGCACCGACCTGCGCGCGATTTATGACGGCTATGTCTCGATCACGCCGTTGCATGTCGACCTGACGCATAATCGTTTCCTGGAACAGATGCGCGCATGGCCGATCTGACCGGAGATCCCTATCGCAGTGCCCGGTTGCTGCTGATGCTGCGGCGCAATGGCGTTACCGACAGCGAGATCCTGAACGTGATCGAGAGCACAGACCGGGCGCAGTTCGTCTCACCGGAGCTGGCCGATCTGGCATTCGAGAATTGCGCGCTGCCGATTGGCTGCGGCCAGACCCTGCCTTCGCCGCTGGTTGCCGGCCAGATGTTGCAGGGCCTGCAACTGAGGGATGGCGAGAGCCACCGGGTGCTGATCGTGGGTGCCGGCAGCGGTTATCTGCCAGCGCTCGCAGCCGGGCGGGTTGGCCATATCGTGGCCACAGAGCGCTATCAGCGGCTTGCCCGGCGCGCGCGGGAAAACCTCGCCGTGCTCGGGATCGGCAATGTCGAGATGATCCATGCCGACGGTCTGTCGGGTTGCCGCGCGCATGGCCCGTATGACCGGATCCTGGTTGCTGGCGCGATTGAACGGCCGAAACCGGAACTGTTCGACGCGCTGGCCGAGGACGGCCTTATCGCTGCACCGTTCACGGCGGCGGGCGGCTCCGAGCTGCGCCGCTTCGCCGTGCCCGGGACGTTCGAGGCTACGCCGCTCGCCCGCGCCTTGCCAAGGCTGAGCGAGGGGCTGGCTGCAGTGTTGTAAAACGGGCGAATGCGGGCGCAGACCTTGTTTGCCTTGCTGCGCGCACACAGCTATAGGGGCGTTCCAGAAAAAACCAGGCCACCCCCTGCCGGAGCCCGATCACATGAACCTTTCCCGCCTTTCCTGTCTTGCCCTTCTCGCCGGTGCCGCCGCACTGCCAGCCCTCGCGCAGGGCGATGCGCCCGCAGGGCCGGGCCTGATGGGCCAGCTTTTGTTCTTCATTCCGCTGATCCTGATCTTCTACTTCCTTCTGATCCGCCCGCAGCAACAACAGCGCAAACGCCACCAGCAAATGGTTGAGGCCATCAAGCGCGGCGACACGATCGTCACCTCTGGCGGCCTGATCGTGAAAGTCATAAAGGTCGGCGAGCAGGAGCTGACGGTGGAACTGGCCGAAGGCGTGCGCACCCGTATCGTGCGCCAGATGGTGGCCGATGTGCGCGCCAAGGGTGACCCCGTCGCTGCCAACGACTAAGCGAACGGCGAGGAGCCTTTCAACATGCTGCAATTTCCCCCATGGAAGATTGCCCTGATCATGGGCGTTCTGGCGCTGGGCGGGCTGATGGCGCTGCCGAATGCGTTTTCAGATCGCTTTCTCGGCGTTGAGCCTGTCCGTCCGAGCGTCGAGACGCCCGAAGCGCTGGCAGAATATGCCGATGCGCGCCGCGCCGCCGAGCAGTCCTGGTGGCCGGGTTTCCTGCCCAGCAACAAGGTAAATCTTGGCCTTGACCTGCGCGGCGGGGTGTATCTGCTGATGGAAATCCGCCCGGCCGACGTGGTCGAAAACCGGCTGACCGTGTTTTCCGCAGATGTGCAGGACGCCTTGTTGCCGCGCGGGTCTGATGACCGGATCTATCACTCGCGTGAGGTCGAGGGCGACCGGCTGGTGGTGCGGCTGACCGAAAACCGCATAAATGACGACACGATGCAGCAGGCTTTGCGGCGGCTGCGCACGATCAACACGCCGATTCAAGGCGCGATTGGTGGCCAGCGCACCTACGAAATCGCACAACCCGGCCGCGCGCGGATCGAGATCACCCTGACAGAAGCGGCCAGGTCGTATTTTCTCAAGGATGCGCAGCGCAAGACCATCGAGATCGTCCGGCGCCGTATCGACCCGGAGGGCGTGCGCGATATCGCGCCGCAGCCGCAGGGCGATGACCGCATCATCCTCGAAGTGCCCGGAGAGCCGGATCCGACCCGCATCAAATCGGTTCTCAATCAGGCCGGCGACCTCAGTTTTGCGCTGGTCGATGACAGCCCCTCGCGCGTGCAACAGGCGATCGCGACCGGGCGGGCACCAACCGGCTGGCGGCTGCTCAGCGATGCGAATACCGGCGAGTCGCTGCTGATCAACAACACCCCGGTGGTCACCGGTTCGGATGTCGCAACCGCCAGTCAGGGCTTTGATCCGGATGACAATTCCCCGGCGGTTAATTTCCGGCTCAATGGTGTCGGCCAGAAACGTTTTTCGCAGGTCACGCAGGAAAATGTCGGCCGACGCTTTGCGATTGTGCTCGACGAGCGGGTGATGAGCGCGCCGAACATCCGCGAGCCGATCTATGGCGGGCAGGTGCAGATCACCGGCGGCTTTAAAATGGAAGAAGCGATCGATCTGGCCGCGATCATCGAGGCGGGTGAGCTTCCCGCCAAGCTGAATTTCATTGAGGAGCGCACGGTCGGACCCGGCCTTGGCGAGGATTCGATCCGCGCGGGCACAACCGCTTCGCTCATCGGCCTTTCGCTGGTGGCCGTGTTCATCGCCTTGATCTATGGCCGGTTTGGCCTGTTCGCAGTGCTCTCGCTGGCGGCCAATATCACCCTCCTGCTTGGCGCACTTTCCGGGCTGGGTGCGACGCTGACATTGCCGGGGATCGCCGGCATCATCCTGACCATCGGTATGGCGGTAGATGCGAACGTGCTGGTGTTTGAGCGTATCCGTGAGGAAAAGGCGGCAGGGCGCGGCCCGCTGACAGCCGTTCAGGCCGGCTATGAACGCGCACTTTCGACCATTCTGGACGCCAATATCACGACCTTCATTGCCGCCGGCGTGCTCTATATGCTTGGCTCCGGGCCGGTGAAGGGTTTTGCGGTTACGCTGGCAATTGGCATTGTCACCTCGGTGTTCACTGCCTTTGTCGTCACCCGCTGGCTGACAGTGGTGTGGTTGCGGGCCGCGCGCCCGAGCGAACTGAAGATTTGAGGAGAAGAGACGGACATGGCCCTGAAACTCCTGCCGGAAAAAACCAGCCTCGCTTTCATGCGGCTGCGCTGGCCGGCTTTCGCGTTTTCGCTGGTGCTGATCGCGCTTTCTGTCGCAGCGCTGGCGACGCGCGGGCTCAATCTCGGCATCGACTTCGCGGGCGGTTCGGTGATCGAGACCACTGCACCGGAAGGTGTGACCACCGAGGATGTGCGTGGTGTGGTCGGCGCGCTTGGCCTTGCCGATGTCAATGTCACCTCAGCGGTCGGAACCGGCGTCGATGCTGAGGCAGTCTATGTCATCAAGTTCAAGACCGCAGAGAGCGGCGAAGCGGCCGAGACCGGCCAGCAAGCGGCCAATGATGCGGTGCGCGAAGCGCTTGAACAGGCTTTTCCGGCGATAGAGATCCGTTCCAGCGCAGCGGTCGGACCGAAAGTTTCCGGTGAACTGTTCCGTTCCGGTATCACTGCGCTCGTCGTCGCACTGGCGATGATGCTGGTCTATATCTGGTTTCGGTTCGAATGGCAGTTCTCGGTCGGTGCCGTCGCGGCGCTTGTGCATGACGTGATCATCACGATGGGCATGTTTGCTGCTGTCCAGCTTGAGTTTGACCTGACCACGATTGCCGCGCTGCTGACAATTATCGGTTATTCGATGAATGACACAGTGGTCGTGTTCGACCGTGTGCGCGAGGAAATGCGCAAATACAAGAAGATGCCTCTGGCTGAAGTCATTGACCTGGCGCTGAATGGCACGCTATCGCGCACCTTGCTGACATCGGGAACGACGCTGGTCGCGCTGCTGGCGATCTTCTTCCTTGGCGGGCCTGTGCTGCGCGGGATGAGCGCGGCGCTGATCTTCGGTGTTGTGATTGGTACCTATTCGTCGATCTTCGTGGCTTCCTCGATCCTGATGACAATCGGTGTCACCCGGGAAAAGCGATCGGTCGAGGATATGCCTGGCTTCCAGGGTGCCCCCTGACCCGGCCCATCCTGGCCATTACTTTGAGCAGGCTGCTGAGGATACACCAGACATCCGCCGGCTCCGGGCCTGCGCCGGGACCTGCCTGTTTCTGCGCCTTTTCTTGCTGCGAACCGGCACACACTTTGCCTCGACCGGCTCTATTCACTCAGAGCTGCAAGATATCGCAGGGCGCGCCGGGCCGGCAGGAAGAAATAGGCGCCGCCGCGCATCTCGATGAAAGATTGCCAGTTGGTCAGCCGGTCGGGTCCGCGTTCCGACGGCAGCGTGATATCGTGATAGGGTCGGCTACCAGCGCCAGCGCCTGAGAACTGGCCGGCCACAGGGTCCACTTCATCGGTGAGGCCATGAAAGGCCTGCGAATTGATCCAGTTTTGCTGCACAAATTCGAACTGGCGTTCCAGATCGCCATTAAAGCACATGAAGAATGTGCCCTGGCGAGCAATCTTGCCGTCTTCACTGCGCTGCTGGAAAGTGCGGCCCCGGCGCAGCAGGCGGTGCCGGTTCGAGGTCTGGATCGTATCGCTGCGTTCCGGTGCGAAACTGTCGCGCGGACCGGCCCGGCGAATATGCGCGCCAAACGGGCAGGCATGTCCCTGCGGATCGTCGCGGCCATGCAGGAAATTGTTTTCCAGCGACGTGTCGCGCAACGCGAACGGGCCGGGAGTGGCCGAATGCATGGCAGGTTGCGGGCCGGGCTGGGCCGGATACAGCGCCAGCGGATGGCCGGAGCGCCAGCGGCCCATCACCTTTGCATAGATCCGCTCTTCGGAAACAGCCGCAATCGGGCAGGTTTCATCGGCCTGCAGCTGCCCGGCCTGAGTGCGCACCCAGTCCCTGAAACCCCCGACATTCTGTTCGAGCTGGCGCACGACCAGGAAGCTGCCATTGCGTCCGAAATCGCGATATTGCGGGCGGCTTGTGGCGCGCGTGGATGGCCCGAAAGCGGGCGCATCAATCGGCAGATCGACTGCCATGACGCTGAGATTGTGCTGGCTGTCGCTTGTCGCCGGCACCGGCAGGCTGGGCGGAAAATAACCGCGATTGTCCTTGTAGCCGAGTATGAACTCGCCCGGTGCAACGCAGTCATGCTCCGGCCCGGCGCCGGCGCGGCCAAGCCCGCGAATGCGTGGCTGGGAGATGCCATCGACATAGCCGAACGGCTCAAGGATCGCATCGCCGCGCGCGGGCAGGGGCTGCATGTCGATCTGGCGCAGGCATGTGATCCCGGCCCGGCCGAGCCGGGCTTTCTGCGCTTCAATGAACCCGGCCAGATTTTTCTCGGCCGATAGGTGCGTGCCGGTGTCGCCGGAGGCGCGGGCATACAGCATCAGCAGGGCGTGAGCCTGCCCGTCGCCGCCCCATTCCCAGTGATCGGGGCTGCTGTCGCCGGTATCGCCGAGAATGCGCTGGCGTGCCGGATCGGCCATGCCGCTGCTGAAGGCGGCCGGAAAGCGGCGTCGCTCCGGGTCCTGGCTGGCGATATTCGCTCCGGTCGAAACTTCGGTATCAAGGCCGAGCCGGGCCAGCCCGCTGGCGGTGAAGGCGGCACCGAGAACGCGGTCAGGCAACGCGTCCTGACCGAAGCTCACTGTCTGTGTCAGATCGGCGAGCCATTCACGCAACTTGCCTTTATCCGCGCCGGGCGGGAAACTGACAACCAGACTGGCGCTGTGGGTGTGATGGCGCAGCCCCTTGAGCAGGATGCACTGCATGTCAGTGGTTTCCAGCCGCTGTGACGGGCGCACCGAGGAGTCGAACAGGTCGAGCCAGGCCTGCGCAGCGGAACTGTCACCTGCGATATGGTAAAGTCCGTCGCGGATGCGGGCATTGCGCCGGATGCGCGCCATGTCGAGATCAGGATAGGCGCTGAACCAGAACCGTGTCGCGATCATCGAACGCCGTGCCCAGCGCTTGAAGCGGTCACCATCATCTGCGCCGCCGAAAAACAGCTGGCGGGTTTGCGGGAAACCCTCGCAATTGCTCCAGATGCCCGTCAGCCCCTCGCTCGCCCGCGAAATGAAGTCCTCCAGATAGCCTTCCCAGTTGCCGTCATAATTGCTGAAAAAGACCAGCCGGTTGGTGCCGGGCAGGACAATCCAGCGGGCAAAATGAATGCTGCCGATATCCGACAGCAGGCCGGGCGCAAAATGGCCTTTCCGGATGGCATTGACCACGACGGCGAAGGCACCGGGCAGGGCGATGTGTTTGCGGAAAGGTTCAGCCAGCACCGTCGTTACCGAAACCATATGGTTTTGCACGCCGACACCCTGATTTTCGCGCGCGCTGATTTCGCGGAGGGTTTCAGGATCAGGGTCGAGATCGCGCGGCAGGTTACGCTTTTCCGAGCGCTGCAGCACAAGGCCTGCAATGACAACCGAAATTGCCGCGAAAAGCACGCTGACAGTGGCGGCGATCACAAGCGCGCCGGGCAACCGGATCAGAAGGTTTCCGGACAGCGTGGCGACGGCAACACAAAAGACAGCCAGCGCGAACAGGGCAAGCCAGACATGAAATGCGACCGGGATCAGCGCGACCGGGCTGCTATCCGCATTTGCAGGTTTGCCCGGCGCAATCGGCTCGGGTGGCTCGCCCTCAAGCATGTCCCGCAGACCGGCCCGTATGTCGGCATCGTTCAGCGCATCAAAGCTGTGCTTTTCGCTGACCGGATCATGATCGCCAAGGCCCAGCGGATCATTGCCGCGCTCGAAAATATGGTCGCGCACGGCCTCCAGCATCTGCAGCGGCAGGCTGATGCCATTGGTTGCGCGATGACGACCGGCATATCCGACGGCCTGTTCGGCAAAATCAGCCAGTTTTCGGTCAGCCCGGATCTGCGCCACGCTGAGGCCCGGCCCGCCAATGAAGCCGGCACCGGTGCAGTCGCCGGGGCGCAGCGGAATGGCAGGAATGCGCTGGTGTAGCTGCTTGCGGTGGCGATTGAGCAACTGGCGCAGCGCGCGAACCGAGCTTGTCTCGCAGGCACGCTGAAACACCGGCATGATGATCTCGCCCGCCGCATCGACGAAAATTTCGATCAGTTCCTTCGGCCGACCGTCGCCTGAAAGTTCCAGAACCAGCCAGGCCGGTTCGCGCGGCCCGCTGGCCGGGATCAGGATGAGGCTGCAGAAATGGATGCGTCCGGTCTCTGCCAGCGCTTGCTGCAGCCGCATACCGGGATCGGCTGCACACTGAGGGCTCTCTTGAGTCGCGCCATTGCCCGCAGGATTGCCGAGCCGGTCAATCAGGTGGTTGATCTCCGCTTCCCGCACGGCCTGAAATTTCCGGTCGGTTTTGAGCGCGATACAGACGGTCAGCAGGTCCGGCTTGTGCATCATCGCGCGCCTTTTTTGCCGGCGTCAAAACGCATTCGCATCGATTCCGGGAAACCGGCAAAATTCACCATGTCTCCGTCGGGCGAACCGATGAAGTCCAATCCGGGCAGTTCTGCAAGCGCCAGCAGCATTTCCCGTATGATCGCGCGCGCCCAGCCTTGTCCGAAACAGGGATGATCGCCATCGAGATTGCCAAAATGCAGATACGCGCCCGGGTCGCTGTCAGGTGCGAACGCGCCGGGCTGTATGCGACTGGCCGGGTCTCGTGAGGCCAGATCGACAGCCATGATGACATGTTCGCCAGGGCTGACCTGCATGTCACCGAGGCTGGCACCGTGCGGACAGGTCCGTTGCAGCATACCTGTTGGCGAATGCAGGCGTAGCGCCTCGTTAATCCAGGCTTCGGCGAGGTCCGGCTCTGCCAGCAGTCCGGGCAGCTGATCGGGCCGTGTGCCCGATGCGCGCATATATTGGAGCGTCCGGGCGAAACCCTGCCCGACAAGGATCAGCACCGAACCGACGAATTCATAGACAAGGCCGCTCGCGCGCGTGTCGAAGCTGCTTTGATCCATCTCACCACTGTCGTGCAGGGCTTTCAACGCCACATAGAACGGGCGTGAAGGGCTCTCCATTTCCAGCTTCAGGACGCGGGAAATTTCGGCCTCAAGAGATTCCGACGCCCATTTCGCCTGCCCGCGCAAACCGGCATCGCGATTGCGGAAATTGGCGAAAATGTGCCCGGTCGGCAGCAGCGTCCATTGCAGCAGGCTCTGCATGGCCTGTGTCTCTTCGCTGAGGCGAAACCAGCGCCAGCCCGATTTCCAGACCCGCAAGAGCTGTAACAGGTGAATGCGCAGCGACGGCTGGCGCGGACCGGTCACGGCGAAAGCACGCACCGCGATAAGATAGGGCACCAGGAACCCGACCTCGCGCACGACATCGAATACCGTCTCGCCCTTGCTGCGTGCATCAAGGCTGCGCACGGTGGCGCGGGCCGCTTCACGGGCATTCACTCGCATTCCGAGATCGTCAGCGCGCGCAACTGTCTCGCTATGCCCAAGGATTTTGCTGCGCATCTCGCGCCGCGCAGCAACCTCTTCAGTGTCAGCCGACAGAAAGAAACGGATGTGTCGCGACACCGCTCCCAGCGCGTCATCATAAGGTGTCAGCGGGAAGTCTTTCTCATTTGCGAGCACATCGCGCAGGTCGCTGTCGCGGCGCAAAAGGAGAATGCTTGCCGCGTCACCGGCCTTGCCGGGGGTTTCGCGGAACCGTATCGCGCGCGTTTCCGGTTCGCCTGCCAGCCGGGTGAGGATTTCATTGCGCCGGGAGCTATCCAGTTGCCTGCCGGACAGCGTATCAATCGGGCCGCGATCATCTGTTGTGCTTTTCAACCGCCCCCCCGACATGAGCCATTCCGGCGACACAGTCTATCGCGAATATGATGGCACCCACTGTGACCGCCATCACAGTTTGTCGCCCAATTCCTTCTCGCACTGGCGCTGCAGCGGTGCCAGGCCAATCCTCTGCGCCAGATGGCGGGCGTGACGCTGGTCCCGCCGCCAGAACCCGTCCTCGCCCGCACGCCTGATCAGACCACGAGTGTGCAGCCCATAGGCATAACTGATCGGATCATAATTGCGTTTCGCGATGGCCATGGCGGCCTCGATCTCCTCGTGCGCAAGGCTTTGATCCCCGCGCGCGGAAAACGCGATGGCCCGGCTTTCGCGGACGCAGAAATTGCCGTGATTGCGAACTTTTGACGACCAGTGCGATTCCAGGCTGGTTTCCGTGATTGCGAGCCCTGTTTGAGGCTCTCCGAGCTGCGTCAGTGCGGTCGCACGCCAGCCGCTTATCGACATTTCCAGACCATAGAAATGGCCCTCGATCGCCAGCTTGTGGGCGTCCCTCAGCACGTGCGCGGCCGCTTCGAAATCACCCATTCGCAACAGCCGATAACCGCGCGCCACTTTCGTCAGCAGAAGCGAATAGGGGTGGTCAACATCGCAGATCAGCGTTTCCGCCTCGGCAATCGTCTCGATTGCGGTGTCAAACCGGCCGAGGTCACTGAGATACCAGCTGGCAAAGGCGCGTGACATCACGCCCATCATGGAAATCGCACCGAACCGCGCTGTGCCGAGCTGGCCGGTCAGGCTCGCAGCCAGTTTGCCAAGCCGGTTGACCGCGCTTACCGGCAGGCCGCAGGCAAACTCGACATTTGCAAGAATGAACTGGCCATAAGAGATGATCGGCAGGTCCTCGCGGTCGCGCGCCATGGCCAGCGCATCGCGCGCCAGTCGCAGCGCGGTCTTGTGCTGGCCGTCAATCCAAGTCGCTGCAGACAGGTGCAGCGTCGCCTGAATTTCGCGCCGCGGGTCGCCTATGCTGCGGCAATGCTCGCGCACCTGCTCAAGTGCCGGGATCAACTCTCCCTGCCGGGCCAGCTGCTGGAAGGGATCGAACGCCATCAACACGAATTCGTTGCGCTGTTCGGCAATGTCTTCAGGCATCCGGCCAAGAATTGAAAATGCGTCCTGGAAAAGGTCGGCGGCAGATTCGGTCGCATGATTGCGGATCGCCTCATTGCAGGCAACGCGCAGATGATCGATCGCAGCGTGCAGATTGCCAGCCTCTGCAGCATGGCGCGCCAGCGTCTGTGCCGACGCTTGCAGGCCGGGCTCTTCCTGATAGGCGCGATAGATCCGCTCATGCATCGCCATGCGGGTGCGTTTCAACATCTGATTGTAGCAGGCTTCCTGCAACAGCTGATGCGCAAAGTGGATATCGCCATTAGCGGAAGAACGGACAATTTGCTGTTCTGACAGCTCGGCCAGATCGTGCCTGAACCCGGCCTCGGCCCGCGATGAAATTCGCCGCGCCAGCGATTCGGGGCATTCGCCGCCTGTCGCACTGATCGCCGCAGCCAGCTGCCCGGCATCGTTCGACAATGTCGCCAGCCGGGCCTGCAGGATGGTTTCCACCGACAGCGGCAGTCCGTCATCTTCGGACAGGCCATGACTGCCGGCCTGACGGTTGCGCGCCAGTTCCTGCAAGGCCAGCGGCACCCCTGCGCCGCGCTGTGCAATCGCCCTGATTTCCGCGTCTTCGATGCGGGTTCCGGCGCTTGCGGCCAGCAAATGGGCGACAAGCTCGTCGGCATGTTCAGGCGCCAGAGGGGCCAGATCAACAATCGCAGCATGCAACTCATCAAGCAGCGCGCGTCCTTGTGGGCGGGCGGTCGCAATCAGTGCCGGGCGCGCCGGATGGTCGGTTCGCATCAGCGCATTCAGGCAGTTGCGCGATTCTGCGTCAAATGCGTGCAGGTCTTCGGCGATCAGTAGCGTTTGCTGCGTCTGGCCGAGTGAAAGCATGAAGCGCACGAAGGCGGAGATGATTTTCTGGTTGCGCTCGTTCGGCATCAATTGTGCCCAGCGACCTTCCCTTTGCGGGCCGTCCAGAATGGCGAGAAGGGCTGTGGCTTCATCTTCACTGAGGCCTGACATGCCCGCGCGTTCGGCTATGTTCAGTGCGCGCTCGCCACCTTCTGATGCGCCATCGAAAAATGTCTCAAGCAGTCGCCGGACTGCCGAAAAGGGCGTTGCGCTCTCAATCGGGATGCCGCGGATTTCGCTGATCGATATCGCCCGCATCCTCGCCATCATGCTGGCTTCGAAGCACAAACGGCTCTTGCCAATGCCGCCCTCGCCGAGCAGGCCAAGCACCGGTGCCTCGCCGCGCTGGGTCTGGGCGAGAAAGCGTTTCAGGGTCGCGGTCTCGCTTGCCCGACCGGTCAGAGGTGCCAGCTGGCTGGCTTGAAACGCTCCGGTCAGTGCAGCGGCCTGCCCGATCCCGGCGGCCTCAAACAGCGTCAGGCCGGTGTCAAGCCCATCGACCGTCAGATCGCCGCAAGGTTCCAGAAGGATCTGCTCACGCAACAGTTCGGCTGTCGGCTGACTGAGCCGGACCGAATTCGGCGCGCCGGTCTTTTCGATATGCGCGGCGATATGAACGGTGCGCCCAAGCATGTCCTGACCCTGTCGATTGCGACCGGGCAGGCGGTGATAGATCACCGGACCGGAATTGATGCCGACGCGCACGCGGACCGCCGGATAAGCTGGCGAGGGGGTGAGCGTGGAGAACCGATCGACAATCGTCAGTCCAGCCAGGGTTGCGCGAAGGGCATGGTCTTCCTGCGCGACGCTCGCACCGAAGGCTGCCATGATCCCGTCGCCCTGAACCTTCATCGTCGTTCCGCCGAACAGGTCAATACCATCCAGCATCAGCCGGACATGGGTTTCGAGGAAGTCTGCGGCATCCTCCGCGTCGAGCTGTGAGAGGATCGTCATTGAGCCGACAATATCGGCAAACAGGACGCTGACCACGCGCCGCTCCGAGGCGAGTGGCAGACGCGGATGCGCGCCGAAACGGTCAGTCTGCTCCTCCGCGCTCATGTTTTCGCTTTCTTGCCTGCCGCCGATTCCGAGCTCTCACGCCCAAGTGATAAATAAGTTACGAGGGTGCGTCCATTCACGTCTGTCCAAGTTGGCAGATGCCAGAAAGCACTCCGATTGTTGTTCCTCTTCGTGTTCCGGGCCAGGTTTTCCACACGGTTTTGAAACTGGTGGTATAGGTCGGGTTGGGATACGAAAGGGGGCGATGATGTCGGGTCCAAAAAATCAGCGCGTTGCGCAGGCATGGGCCGACACGTTTTCGCTGCCCGTGACCAGCCCGGCGGTGCTGCGGCTTTCCGAGGCCACGCGCACGCGCCATCTTGTCGCCGGGGATGTCCTGATTGAACAGGGCGCAATGAGCCGCGAGGTGTTCCTGTTGCTGGAGGGCAATGCGAGGGCCGCGCGATTCTCGGAAAACGGGCATGAAATCTGGTTGTCGGATCTGCTGGCTGGCGATCTTGTCGGTGAAACGGCACCGATTATCGAAGCGCCGCGGACGTCCGCTGTGATCGCGAGCGAGCCGCTCCGCGTGGCGTGGATTGCAGGCACAACCTTCATGTCGCTGATCGATGAGGAGCCGAAACTGGCACAGTCGCTTGTGCGCATTCTGGCTGTCCGGCTCAAGCGGACATCGGACCGGCTGGTCGAACAGGTCGCGCTCGGTGTTGCACAGCGCCTTTATGGACAACTCGTCCGGCTGGCAGTTCCGTCCGCGTCCGATTCGGAGGTGTTTCTGCTTGAGCGCTGCCCGACAATGAACGAGTTGGGCCAGCGCATTCACAGCTCCAGAGAGGCCGCCCAGCGTGCAATGGCGCAGTTGAAGAAAAAGGGACTCGTGCGCAAGGGCACCACACCCCGGCAATTGCTGGTCATCGTCCCGAACTCACGCCGGGAGGCGAACGAGATAACTTGAGGACATTTCCTGACCCTCTGCCGCATACGAAAAAGCCCGGCAGGTCTCGGCGGGGAAGAAAAGCCGAGTCCTGCCGGGCGAAGTCGTCCCCAGGGTAAGAGCCTCCACGCGCGGCCGGCGGATAATGTCCGGCGTGAAGTGTCCCCCCGCAGCCTTGTTCTCACGGCTTGTTCACAGATTGTGTGACCCAGGTTACAAACCGGACAGATTTTCGGTTTTCCGATCCACTTTCGCGGTTGTTTCAGTCCATCCGGTCCCGATTACCCCGGACCTGATCCGGGGGCTCCCGCATTTTGTGCCGGAAACAGCAGCCGGTCAGAACCCGCCGCCGGTGCGGAAGCCGCCGCGCTTTTTCGGCGTTGGAAAGGATGGGCCGCCACCACCACCGAACCCGCGCGGGCTGCGTCCACGCGGCGGCGGTGAGCCACCAAAGGGTGAACCGCCACGCCGCGAGGAGCGGCCCATTTCCTTGAGAATCTCGAACCCGATATCGCGAGCAATATCCGGCATGCCGAGCGTGCCGGAGCGCCGCGAACCTCCAAAACGCGGATCGACGCGCGGCTCGGCCCGGCGCACGCCACGTTGCATCTGGCGGACCGCATCCTGCGGGCTGAAGCGGCCTGACATCAGCCGCGCCAGCGTCTGGTCCAGCATCGCCGCGTCGAAGCGCGCATAGGGGCTGTCGAGACGTGCGGACTTGATGGCGCTCCGGAAGGTCTCAATGCGCGAGAGGTCCTCACGTCGCGCCTGCGGGGCCGGGGCGGACTGTTCCAGCCGCAATTCCATCGCCATCTCGTCCTTGCGCAGCATGATCAGCCCATCGACAATTGCGTCGTCTTCCGGCGTGGCTGTCAGTGCGGCCAGCTGGCGCAAATCCGGAATGGTCAGCTGCGGAAAGGTCTCGGCAAGCCGGCGGCGGGCCTCGGCGGCCGGTCCGGTCTCCCCGCTTTTTGCCGCATTGTGGGCCTCCAGCCATTGCTGCTGAGCCGCTTCAGCCGCGTCAATTTCGGTGTCAGCAGCGCGCATGGCAGCCCGTGCCTTCTCGACCTTTGCCTGCAATTTTTCAGCGCCCGCCGCGGCCAGTGCGCGCGTCTCAGCCGCTTCAACCGCAGCTTCGGCCTCCGCCTCGCGCGCTTGCATCTTTGCGACATGTTCGGCCAGCCATTCGGGCAGTTCGACCAGTCGCTGATAATTGCGCCATGAGCGATCAAAATGGCAGAGTTTGGCCACCCAGCCATCAAGCACTCGCGCGAGATTGCCAGCCTTATAATCGGGCGTGCGATAGCGCCGGTTCCAGAGATACATGAACAGCGGGTCAGCACGGAAATCGGTGCCATTGGCCTGCGCATTTTCCTTTGCCCCGGCCAGTTTGGCGCGCGCGTGCTCGCTGACACTTTCCGCATCGGCGAGCGCGCGGACGCGTGCCTTGTAGTCAGCATCGTCTTCCAGCGCAGTTTCAACCTCGGCGACCTTTGTTTCATAGGCTTCGACCGCCTTGTCGAGCAGGTCCGCCTTGCGTGCGCGCTGGCTTTCCAGTTCGGTCAGCCGCGCGGCTGTCTCCTCCAGCCGGGCCAGAAGCCCGGCGACATAAGCTTCATGGTCGTCGACGAGCCGGCTGATGTCTCTGTCGATCGCCTCCAGCCCGTCAATCTTTCCGGAACCGACCGCATCGATTTGCAGGTCAGCGAGGCGGCCATAGGCACCGGCCTGCTGGCTGCGCGCCTGCGCAAGAGTTGCAGTCAGATCCTCAGCAGAGGCAATCGCATCGGAAAGCGCGCGGCGCCCCAGTGCGGCCATCTCGTCGATGCGGCGCACCAGACTGCGCCCGTCAATCCATCGCGCCATCTTGCCTACCACTCCCGGATCGCCCCGCCGGGCGTTTCGACTGTATAGGTCGCAGCCAATGCGCCGGCCGGTTTCGCCCCGATGATGTCCTGCTGAAGGATCTGGTCGTCGCGCTTGTCGGCGGCGACGCGGTCAAAAACCGGCTGCGCGACCCGCTGTGCCCATGTCTTCACCCGCTTGACCGACTGGTCCTCTTCGCTGGTCACCGGGACTTCCAGCACATTGCCGAGCGCATCGACGGCTTCGACAATCAGGTAATAATTGCGCGCCGAGGGTGCATCATCGGGAATGCGGAAGATGCCGGAAAGCTCACCGGGCCGCGATACGATGCGCACCTTGTAGACCGCTTCGAGGTCGGATTTCAGCCGCCGCAGTTCGGCAAGTGCCGCGCGCGCCTCGCTGCGCTCGCCCGCCTGCGCGGCGCGTGTTCCGGCCAGATACAGCGCAGCGGCACGTTGTTCGCCGTCCGGCGTGGCGGATGCTGCGCGCGCGGCCTCAGCTGCCGCAATAAGCTCAGCGGGCAGGGTCTCAGCCAGTTCGATGCGTGCCGCCTGCGCGCGCGCCTCTCGCGGGGCCACAACACCGAACTGCCAGCCCGCCAGCACGGTGACAAGAACTGCAAACGCGCCCACCAAAGGCTTCCACCAGCGCTCGCGCGAGATATAGATCAGGGCCAGGCGCCGCTGGAAGCCGCGTTTTGCCGGCGTGTGTGAGAACCGCCGGTCGGCCATCGCGCGAACGCCTTCACGGATCACCTTGTCTGGCACGTCCATGCCCTGCGCGGCATAGATCTCGCTCAGCCTTGCGACCAGCTCATCCTCGCGCCCCTCAGCATCCATTTCGCGCCGAAAGATCTGGTCGCGATGGCGCAGCGTGTCGACCACGTCCATTGCGATCAGGACATCATCCAGCGCAGGATCATGTGGGGCAGGGGCGGTGTCGGCGGGCACACTCATAATCGCCTGCTAGCGGGGCAACAATGCGGCGGCTGCGCCCTGTTCGACCAGCTGCGTGATCCGGCGCTTGCCGTCTTCGACCGCCTCTCGGATTTCCTCGGAATTGCGCGTGGAAAGCGTTCGCATTTCTTCGATGATGGCAAGGCTGCGTTCCTGATAGGCAACCACGCTGTCGACCAGCGTCTTGACCGAAGCGGCAGACACGGTTGGGCCATAACCGGCCCGGGTTGCCGCTTCCTGAACCTCGGTGCCGATCTCGGCGAGCACTTCAAGCGACTGGTCGATGCCCCTTTTCATCGCGTTCAGCGTTTCCGTGCTCTCATGCAGGCCGTGCATACCGGTAAAGCTCGCGGTCAGCGCGGTCAGCACAATTTCATTGGTGCCAAAGAAGCTGACCGACTGGGCGAAGATGCGCTCCTTGGCATTGGTTGTCTGGACCAGCCGCGCCATGATCACTTCGGACGTGTTGTAGCCGATGGTAATATTGTCCGACAGGTCCTTGGCGACCTGATAACGCTTCTCCTCAGCCTGCAGCAGGCGCAGTTTCTCATCGCGGCCCAGTTCAAGCTTCGCACGCTCGGCCGGGTCTTCGCCAAGATACCCCGCGACCTTGGCAACTGCGGCATTCACGCCCTCGCGCGAGGCCTGCAATTTGCCTTCCGCCAGTTTAAGCACTTCCAGCGCCATAACTTCGGACTGTTTCAGCGCGCCGCGAAAATCCAGATAGGCTTCCAGGATGGTCTGTTCGCGCTCGATCTGGTTATGGGTCTCATCCTGCACTTCAAGATAGAGGTCGCGGATCTTGTCAAAGCGCGAGGCGATGTCACCGCGCGTCATCTTCATCCAGACGTTCGACACCCGCTCCATGCTTGAGATCTTGCCGTCCTTATACTGATCGACAAGCGATTTTGCATCATCACGGATCGAGTTGAAGGCTTCGGTGATGCCCTCATAACGCTGGCCAACGGTAAAGCCGGCGACCTGTTCGCGGACCACTTCGTTAAAGCGGCTCATTTCATCGAGCGTGCGCGCTAACGCGGCGATCCTGGTTTCTTCAAGATCGCTGATCTGCTCAAGCAGTGCCACGATCGGGGCGGGCGCCTTCTTTGCGCGCTTGGGTGCCAGCCCGGCCTCGCGCAATCCGCCGAGCGCCTTGTCGAGATATTGCAGTGCCGTCGGGCTGCCGGCTGCGCCTGTTTCTGTCATGTTGGTTGCTCCCTCTCCCAAATCCCACGGAAAACAGGGGATTCATGCCGCGCGCACGCTGTTGAGGCAAGCAGATATCCCAGCCGGGCGAAACTGTGCCTGCGGTTCAGTCTTCGAGCGCCTGCAACAGGGCGGTGACGCTTTCATCGGTCAGCTGGCCGCGAAGGTGAAAGACAACCTCGCCCCTGGAGATCAGAAATGTCTCCGGCACGCCGGTATGGCCAAATTCCAGCGCGCCCTGTCCGCTCGTGTCCATGACAATCACGGCAAACGGATTGCCATGACGCTCGAGAAAGGCGCGGGCATTTTCCTCGCTGTCATCAAAGACAACACCATAAAGCCGGCCCGGATGGCGGCGCGACAGCTCCATAAGCAGTGGATGTTCGGCAACGCAGGGCGTGCACCAGCTGGCCCACAGATTGACGACCACGGGCTGTTCTGAGCCAAGCGTATCAAAGCGCACGGGCTCACCGCCGCCAAGCCGCGCCAGCGCAATCGAGGGTGCCGCGCGGCTGGCGCGTTCAAAGCCGGGTTTGCTGCCATCGAACAGCTGCACAAGGCCAAGTCCGGCAAACAGCATCAGCGCCGCAAAGGGCAGGGCATAAAGCGCGCGTTTCATCCCTGGCCTGCCTCGCTGTCTTCCGCCTGCAGGCGCGCCAGTCTTGCGCGGGCCCGGCGTGCACGCGCGGAGACCAGCCCGATCAGAGCTGCAATCACCACAGCCGACAGCCCGTAAGCTGCCCAGATATAGGGTGCAGTATCGTCAAAGACGGGGACCATGATCTGTGCAAGCCTCCTAATCGAGCGTGCGGCGCATCAGCAGCGCATTTGCCCGCCGGCTGATGATGTCGGTGCGCATCGCGGTGAATGTCAGCGCCACCAGAAGCAGGGTGTGGCCGAGTGCGCCAAGCAGCAGCGGCAACAGATATTCCGCCGGCATTGCCGGGCCATCGAGCCGGATCACGCTCGGCCCCTGGTGGATGCTGGCCCAGATATCAACCGAGAATTTGATGATCGGGACATTGATCGCGCCGACCATGGCAAGGATCGCCCCGGCCCGCGCCGCCTTCTGGCGCGTGTCCATCGCCGCGCGCAGGG
>CAYUEM010000037.1:0-17895 GCA_964442925.1 uncultured Hyphomonadaceae bacterium | reverse complement strand
GACCTCGTCATTGCGAACGACGCGCTCTCCCAACTGAGCTATGGCCCCGGATCATTCCAGAGAATGGGAGCCGGTGATCTATCGCCGCTGCACGCCGATTGCAAGCGGGAAGGTGTATCGCCAAGCTCTTGCCCTTGACGTTTTCGCGCGCCCGCCGCAAGCCTCGCCCCGATATTGCATGAGACGCCGGGTGGTGCGGCAGCAAGGAGCTATCAATGCGCGTAACGATGATCGGAACAGGCTATGTCGGGCTTGTCTCAGGGGCCTGTTTTGCCGATTTCGGGCACACGGTGACCTGTGTCGACAAGGACGCTTCCAAGATCGAGCGGCTCAATCGAGGGGAAATCCCGATTTTCGAGCCCGGTCTGGAAAGTCTCGTTGACAAGAACGTCAAGGAAGATCGCCTGTTCTTTACCACCGATGCAACGGACGCAATCGCCGATGCTGACGCGGTGTTCATTGCCGTCGGCACGCCGTCGCGCCGCGGTGATGGCCATGCCGATCTGTCTTATGTCTATGCCGCAGCCGAAGAGATTGCCGGCCTGGTCAATGGCTTTACCGTCGTGGTGACCAAATCAACCGTCCCGGTCGGCACCGGCGATGAGGTTGAGGCGATCATCGCCAGGACCAATCCGGATGCCGATGTCGCTGTCGTCTCCAACCCGGAATTCCTGCGCGAGGGGGCCGCGATCAAGGATTTCATGATCCCCGACCGTGTGGTTGTCGGCACCGAAGACGCGCGCGCCAGGGAGCGGATGCACGAGCTTTATCGTCCACTGTTCCTGAATGAGACACCGATCCTGTTCACCGACAGGCGCACCTCCGAGCTGATCAAATATGCTGCCAATGCCTTTCTTGCCGTCAAGATCACCTTCATCAACGAGATCGCCGACCTGTGCGAGAAGGTCGGCGCGAATGTGCAGGAGGTCTCACGCGGGATCGGACTTGACGGGCGGATCGGCAAGAAATTCCTGCATGCCGGGCCGGGCTATGGCGGCTCGTGCTTTCCCAAGGACACGCTGGCGCTGACGCGCACGGCCAATGATGTCGGCAGCCCGGTGCGCATTGTCGACACCGTGGTCGAGGTCAATGCTGCACGCAAGAAGGCGATGGCCGACAAGGTGATCAGGGCGATGGGTGGGGATGTTTCCGGCAAGACCATCGCCGTGCTGGGTCTTGCCTTCAAACCCAACACTGATGACATGCGCGATGCGCCGAGCCTCGACATCATTCCCACACTGACCGCAGCGGGCGCAACAATTCGCGCCTATGATCCCGAAGCGATGGAAGAGGCGGAAAAGCTGATGCCGGACATCAGCTATACCGGCACCGTCTGGCAAGCGGTCAACGGCGCCGACGCGCTGGTCTTCATCACCGAATGGCACCAGTTCCGCGCGCTCGACCTGCAGCGCCTGAAAGAAAGCCTTGCCGGAGATGTGATCGTCGACCTGCGCAATATCTACGAGCCGGAAGACATGGCAAAGCGTGGCTTTCATTATACGTCCATCGGGCGGCCGTGATCACACTGCCCGGCAAATGGTGACATCGGGGCTGAACTCGCCTAGTTCGGATGAGAGATAGAAAATTCAGCGCAGGAGCAAACTCATGCCGCGATCCGTCATCATTTCCAGTCTTGCCGCTCCGTTTCTCGCCGCCCTGTTTCTGGCGGCCTGCGGCAGCGAGGCTCCGGTTGATACACGAGACACTGTGGATGCGACCGCAACGCCCGACGCGCCAGCCGCTGAGATGGAAGCAGACATGACCGGCACCGACAAGCTGGGCGATCTTGTGCCCTGGGACGCGACGCGCGAGGGGCTGAAATCGACGCCCTCCGGCCTGCAATACCTGATCATTACCGAGGGCCCTGAAGATGGCCTGTCGCCGACCGCGCGCGACCGTGTTCAGGTGATGTATGAAGGCCGCATTGCTGAGAGTGGTGAGAAATTCGACAGTTCCTTTGATCGCGCCAGTCCGGCAAGTTTCCCGCTTGGCGGTGTGATCGCAGGCTGGACCGAAGGGCTGCAGCTGATGTCGGAAGGCGATGAATTTGTCTTCTGCATTCCTTCCGAACTTGGCTATGGCCAGAGCCCGCGTCCCGGCGGAGTGATCCGGCCGGGCGATGATCTTGTCTTCCATGTCGAGCTGCAAAAGGTGTTTCAGGCACCGCCGCCGCGAAATGTCGATGCTGAAGCCTGGGCGAAACACACGCCCTGGGACAGCGGCCAGGAAGGCGTGCGCAAGACCGAAAGCGGACTGGAATATATCGTGCTCGCTGAGGAAGAGGGCGAACAGCCCTCACCGACAGGTGCCGACCGGGTTGTCGTGTATTATGAGGGCCGGCTGGATTCAGATGGCACAGTCTTTGACAGCGCCTTTGCGCGCGGCGAGGCGGCGATCTTCCCGTCCAACCGGCTGATCCCCGGCTGGGTTGAGGCGCTGCGCCTGATGCAGCGCGGTGATCGCTGGCTGATCCATGTGCCATCCGATCTCGCCTATGGTGCGAACGGCACGCCTGATGGTGTGATCCCGCCCGCTTCCGACCTCAATTTCGAGGTCGAACTGATGGATGTGCTGAAATAGCCCTTTGTGCGTCCGCACTGTCGGATGTCAGTTGTCATTCCGTATCGAAACAGCGCCGGAGACGGCCATGCACAGACTGTTCGCTGCCCTGCCTGTGCCAGCTGACATCGCTGGCGAGCTGATCGAGTTGCAGCGTGACCTTGTCGGCGCGAGCTGGCGACCGGTAGAGAACTTCCACATCTCACTGCGGTTCTTCGGCGAAATCAACCGACGGACGGCGTTTGAGCTCGATGATGAACTCGGCGAGATTCGCGCGCGGCAGATACAGCTCAGCCTGTCGGGCGTGGGATGGTTCGGACGGCGCGAACCTCATGCTGTTTGGGCGCGTGTCGTTGACGATGAGGCGCTGGGCGCATTGGCGGGACGCTGTGAACGCGCCGCGCGCCGGATCGGACTTCCACCGGAAAAGCGCGAATTCCGACCGCACATTACGCTCGCTTACTGTCACGGCACGACGCCGGCCGACGCGATGGCATGGAGCGAGCGTTTCCAGACGTTTCAGGCTGGCCCGTTCTGGGCTGACCGCTGGCACCTGTATGAAAGCCATATGGGCAAGGGGCCGTCGCGCTATGTTGCGCAGGCCGATTATCCGCTGTCCTGAAGCGACGTCCGGGGGCAGGCCGCTTCCGCTTCCGTTCCGCTCAGCTTCAGCTGCCGGATGCGCCCTTCGCACGCTCGATCGCCTCGACGATCAGTTCGCGAGCTTTTTCAACACCTTCCACACCGTTGACCTTGACCCATTTGTTAGGTTCCATGTCCTTGTAGTGCGAGAAGAAATGCACGATCCGGTCGACCAGAATCTCGGGCAGATCGGTATAGTTGTGAACCTTCTCGTAAAACCGGGTCAGTTTCTGGTGCGGCACGGCAAGAATTTTCTCATCAATGCCCGCATCATCTTCCATCAGCAGCACACCGACAGGACGCACCCGGACCACGGCCCCCGGAACCAGCGCACGCTGTCCGGCGACCATGACATCAATCGGGTCGCCATCAAGGCTGAGCGTGTGCGGAACAAAGCCATAATTGCACGGATAGCGCATGGCCGTGTAGAGGAATCGATCCACGAACATCGCCCCGGAGGCCTTGTCGATCTCATATTTGATTGGCTCGCCGCCCAGCGGAACCTCGATCAGCACGTTCAGATCGTCGGGCGGATTCTGTCCAATTCCGATCTTGCTGATATCCATGACCCGAATCCCTTGAATGTTCGAAACTGGCCGAGGTGGTGACTTGTGCACTGCACAAGGTCAAGCCCGACTTTTGGTCCACGCTGCGGACCAATCACCGCAGGGCATAGTTGAAACTGATGCTCATGCGCGGGGCCTCGCAGCGCGACGCCATCACCTCATGGCGCAGCCAGCTTTCCCACATCAGCACGTCGCCCGGTGCAGGGGTCAGGTAAACAAAGCGCCTGCTCGCCTCGTCAGCGTCCTTTCCGGGCTGCGGGGCGGCCATCATCATCGCCAGTCGCGGGTCCTCAAAACGGATCGCGCCGGCACCGTCCGGCATCGCAATATAGCAGGTGCCGGAAATTACCGATGCCGGATGGATATGCCCGGAATGCGCCATCCCTTCGCCAAGGACATTCACCCACAGCGCATCCAGAACCAGCTTTCGACCGGTCAGATCCCAACCAAGTCTGCGGGCAAATGCCAATGCCTGCTCGTCGAGAATTGCCTGCAGGCTGGCAAAGGCGCTGGCCCGCTGCGGCAGGTCGTCAAGCGAGGCATAGGACGTGTAACCCGGATAACCTTCGCGTTCGCACCAGTCATGGCCGGCGCTGTCGCCTTCCTCCAGCATACAGACGGCGGCTTCGAGATCGGCGAGCAGGTCGCCATCCTCCAGCCGGGACTGTTGCAACAGAGTGGGAAACAGCGCCCGCGTCGTCATCCTTGAGTGTCCTGCCGAAAGTCTGCCTGCTTATTCCGGCTTGACGAATTTCAGCGTCATGCGGTCGCTTTCGCCAATTGCGGCATAGATCGACGGATCGAAACCTTCGATTTCATTGCCGTCACGGTCCTGCGTGCGCGAATTGGGCGGCAGTGTCCAGACACCGAACGGATGGTCGGCGGTGTCGTTCGGATTGGCATTAACCTCGCTCGCGCCGGCAAATTCGAAGCCTGCACGCGCCGCAGCGGCCTTGACGAAATCCTCATGCATATATCCCGAACTCGCCGTCGGGTCCTGCTCGACCGTGGACGGCAAACGGTGTTCAACCACGCCAAGCACGCCGCCAGGCCTGAGCGCGGCGAACGCATCGTTGAAGAATTTGTCGAGATATTCCCCGTTCATCCAGTTGTGCAGGTTGCGGAATGTCAGGACTGCATCAACGCTGCCAGTTTCAGCCAACGGGCCGGACTGACCGGAAAAGGCGGTGATCTCGACACTGCCATAAAGGTCCGGACGGGCGGCAAGATTGGCGGCGAATTGCGCCATCCGCTCTGCGATCGCATCACGGCGCTCACCCTCGAACGCGTCGGCATCAAATCCGGCTGCAATCAGTTTGCCACCACCTGCGGCGAGGTAAGGCGCAAGGATTTGAGAATACCAGCCCCCGCCGGGCCACATCTCGACGACGGTATGGTCGGGCGCAATGCCGAAAAAGGCGAGGGTCTCCACCGGATGGCGCGCGCCGTCGCGGGCCTTGTCCTCATCAGAGCGCCAGTCGCCGGCCACAGCCCATTCCATCGACCCGGTTTGCGGACCGGCAGTGGCGACTTCCACTTCCGCGCCCTGATCTGGTGAGGGCGCAGGTGGCTGCGCAGTCATCGTTGCATCATCGCGTTCTGCGCCACCACATGCCGCCAGCGCCAATGCCAGAGCGCCAAACGCCCCGATTGTGAAAGTCTTCATTGTCATATCTCCCTGTCAGAAATCTCTTGAACACGCCCGAACGCTTTCCAAATAGCAGTTGAGGTCGCGCTGCCAAGCGGGTGACCTCCGGTTTTCGATGCCGGTGCCGTTTCGGGCCGGATCTCTTCGAAACCGATCTCAACACACGGTCGGATTCTCCGGCCACAGTTGCTTGATAGCAGAGGACTGTGAAAACCATGAACACTATCGACCTTTCCCCCCTTTACCGCACCATGGTCGGCTTTGACAGGCTGGCCAGCATGATGGACACCGCCCAGCGGCTTGATGGCGCGCAGGGTTATCCCCCCTACAATATCGAGCGCGTTGGCGAGGATCGGTTTGCCATCGAAATCGCTGTGGCCGGGTTCAGCCAGGCCGATATCGACATCGAGTTGAAAGAAGCGATGCTGACCATTGCCGGCAAGAAGGAAACCGGCGAGAGTGAAGAGGCCCGGCAATACCTGCATCGCGGCATTGCCGAACGCGGTTTCCTGCGTCGGTTCCAACTGGCTGATCATGTTATCGTCACCGGCGCGTCTCTGGAAAACGGGTTGCTGCGGATTGAGCTCAAGCGCGAACTTCCCGAAGCGATGAAGCCGCGCAAGATCGAAATCGGACAGGCCGATGACAGTTCGGCCCGGCCAAAGCTGATCTCCGGCTCCGGCAACGCAGCTTAACACCACCTCGCCGATCTCAGCAAAACCCCGCAGGTCCCGGGCATCGAGCCGGGACCTGCTTTTCGGGCGGGTGGAACCGCCCTCATCCTGAGGAGCGGTCGGCACGGCCGCGTCTCGAAGGATAGGCCGCGTGACCTTGTTTTTCAGCAACAGACCCTAGTGCGCCGGTTTCTGAACCATTGTTGTGTGCGGATAGGGGATCGAGACCCCAGCTGCATCGAGCGCTTCCTTGACCTGCCTCGTGAGGTCGAATTTCACTGCCCAGTAATCTGAGGCTTTCACCCAGCTGCGGGTGGAAATATCGACCGAACTGTCGCCCAGATTTGTCACCTCAACGAAGGGTTCAGGATCGCGGAAGATCCGCGGCTCAGCGTCGATAATGCTGCGGATTGCGGCGATTGCAGTGTCCATATTGTCATCATAATCAATCCCGAAAGCGATATCGACGCGGCGGGTGTCATAGCCGGAATAATTCGTGATCACGCCGTCAATGGCCTGCCCGTTGGGAACCATGACCTTCACATTATCGATCGTTGCCAGCACCGTCTGGAACAGGTTGATGTCCTTAACCGTGCCTGCCGTGCCGGCGATCTCGACATAATCGCCGAGCTTGTAGGGACGAAACAGCATGATCATGACCCCGGAAGCGATATTGCCGAGCGCGCCCTGCATGCTCAGGCCGATTGCCAGTGTCAGCGCGCCGAGAATGGCGACGAAACTGGTCGCCTCAACCCCGAACACGCCGAGCGCTGTGACAAGCACCGCCGCGGTGATCGCCCAGCGCACCAGCGAGGCAAAGAAATTGCCGAGCGTGTCGTCGATATCCTCGCGTTTGAGAGCTTGTTTGCGCACGAGACCTGCGAGCCAGCCGGCAATTCTCAGGCCGATGATGATGACAAGCAGGGCGCCGAAAATCTTCAGCGTGCCACTGACCAACCAGGGGCCATAGGTTGCCCAGAGCGCTTGTGGATCGATATAATCGGGCATGTTGATGAGGCTCCTTTATTTGTGCTGTGCAACTTGGCAAGCTGACTGTCGAAATGGAGATGGTGGGGTGTTAACCGGTTTTTATGACGGCTTTTTGCTGCCGGGTGGGGCAAGCTGGTATTCGAGCTGCGTTGGATAGGGAATGGTGATTCCCGCCGCAGCAAAAGCGGCCTTCACCGCGCGGATGCAATCTGAGCGCATATTGAGGACGCTCGCCCGGTCGATCCAGACACGCAGGCGAAGCCTAACCGAATAGGCGCCCAGTTCATGCACACCACACCAGGTTTCATCGCGCCGGCGCACGCCGGCAAGTTCTGCGACGGCGCTTTTCATCACCTCCAGCGCCTGATCGACATCGTCTTCATAGGCGACGTCAAAATACAGGTCGAGCCGGCGCTGTCGCTGCCTGGAGAAATTTGTGATCGTGTCTGACCAGGCCTTGTCATTGGGGATCACGACAGTGCGGTTATCAACCGGCAGCAAGGTTGTGTGGAAGGGCGTGACATCGACAATCTCGCCCTCCGCGCCGGCAATCAGGACCCAGTCACCAATGCGGTAGGGCCGGAAGATGGCCAGCATCACCCCCGAGGCGACCGCGCGCAGCGTGTCCTGCAGGGCGAGCGCCAGCGCCAGTCCGACCGCGCCAACAATGGCGATCAGCGATCCGGCGTTAAATCCAAGCTGCTGCAGTGCCAGAACGCCAGCCAGACCGACCAGTCCATAGCGTGCCAGTGAGGCAATAAATTTGAACAGCGTCTCGTCGCCATGCTGCCCGCGTCGGGCGCGTGCGCCGAAACTGCGGATTGAGGTCGCCGTCCAGCGTGCAAGGGCAATACCGGCGGCAAGAATCGCAAAGGCTACGGCCACACTGAAAACGTGCGCCTCGACATAAGGCAGCACATTGAAGCCCGCCACGGCGATGATCGCAGGCGCACTAATCACCAAAATCAGGAACTGTACCAGCGAGGCGCCGAGATCCCAGGATGACCCGTCAAATGCCTCATCAGCTTTCAGGCGACGCTTCCCAAGTGCCACGACGGCCCGGCGGGCGAGCCGGGAAACCAGCCAGGCCAGCATCAGCGTCACGGTGACCTTCAGCCCAACCCAGACAAGCTCCAGTGTCGGTGCAAGCCAGCCCGGCAGCCCCTCGATCGCCAGCACGCGTCTCAGCGGCCAGTCAATGAATTCAGTCATCATGATGCCACAGCTCCCCGTGCGCCGCGCGTCAGGCGCATCCAGAACAGAGCGCAGCCGAAAGCGAATACAGCAAGGGCAGGTACGTGCAATTGCGTCAGGCTCCAATTGTTGATGACAAGCCCGGCAAGCCCCCACGCCATCGCAACGAAGAACCAGCCGCTGCGGGTGATGAAGCGGGAAGCCAGCCAGGTGCCGGCACCTGCGGCCGCAAGCGTGAGAGCGAGCATCCCCCAGACCGCATCGGTTGGCCCGAGGCCAAGCACACTGCGCGCGAGGTCTGGCAGCGAAATGGCAAGCGCCACGCTCATCCATCCGGCCAGCAGACCGGTGGCAAGATCGGCCCAGAATTTCGCCGGTGAGCCGCCCAGACCGCGCATCCGGTCAAATCGCAGCGCGCCCCATCCGGCACTCGCTGTCAGCGCGCACAGGACGACGAAACCGAAAAGCGTGTCCGGCGCGACCTGTTCCAGTCCCATCCAGATCGAACCCAGCCCCGCCGACAGCGCCAGTGGCGGCGCGATCTGGCGCGAAAGCGTGGTGTCTCGGGCCAGCGCAGAGACGCCGCAGACGAGCATCGCTATGAAGATCACGCCCCAGATTGCAAAGAAGGCACCTGGTGGCTGTTCCGGGGGGCGCATCACAGTGTTCGCATCCGCGTCGCCAATTGCCACGGCACCGTTGAACACCCGGTGTGCGAGCGGCATGATCATCTGCAACAGACACAGCGGCAGAAGCAATCGACGGGACCAGACAGTCATGGCGGGGAGCCTCAGGGCAATCGGGGGCGAAGTGTTTGCAAGTTTTCCCATAGCGCCTATAATAGGAGCAGTTCAAGGAATGCGATTCTTCCGAGAAATTCCCTGACCGCCCGGCACTGGTGTGCCGGGCGGCAGTGTTTTTGGCAGGATCGCGCGTAGCGAAAAGGAGCCTCGATTTGGCTGATATCCTGATGCCGAAGGCAACTGCCGTCTGGCTCATCGACAACACCACACTCAGCTTTGCGCAGATCGCCGCGTTTTGCGGCCTTCATCACCTCGAAGTGAAAGGTATCGCTGATGGTGATGTCGCGGAAAACATGCGCGGCGTCGATCCGATTGCGGGGGGCATTCTGACACGCGAGGAAATCCGCAAAGGGGAAGCTGATGGCGACCACCTGCTGAAAATGCAGCAATCGCGCATCGCCCACATTCCCCAGCCCAAGCGCTCCGGCGCGCGCTACACGCCCGTCATCCGGCGTCAGGACAAGCCTGATGCCGTGGCCTGGTTCATTCGCAATCATCCGGAAGTTACGGACCCGCAAATCTCCAAGTTGATCGGCACGACCAAATCGACCATCAACAAGGTGCGAGACCGCTCGCACTGGAATTCACAGAGCATCAAGCCGGTTGACCCGGTGACACTGGGGCTTTGCAGCCAGATCGAACTGGACGAAATCATCGCCCGGGCCGCAGACAAGCGCCGCAGGATGGATCAAGAGCGTGGTATCCCTGAGGAAGGGCCAGCTCTTGTGCCAGCCGATCGCGGAGAGACCACAAGCGAGGATGAAGGCTCCGGCGACAGCGGCCTTTCTGCCGATGATGTGTTTCGCGACTTTACCGGCTGAATGCGCAAGCGGGTCGTTGCATGCGATTGCCTTGCCTGCATGGCTTGACCACGGTGCCGCGCCCCGCCACCTATCAAAATACTGATTAACATGAGTTCTGGGAGAAAACATGCCCCGCCTTGATGAACACGATGAAAAATCCAACACGACCGAGCCGAATGCCTTTCTCGAGCAGGCGCTGTTCAAAGCCCGTACCATCCTGCTGACGGGCGGCATCGACGATTCTCAGGCGCGCAGGGTGTGCGAGCGCATGCTGGCGCTTGGTGCGGAAAGCAATGCGCCGATCCTGCTGGTGATTTCCTCGCCGGGCGGACATGTCGAATCCGGTGACATGATCCACGACATGATCAAATTCGTCGGAGCGCCGGTTAAAGTGCTTGGAACCGGCTGGGTCGCGAGCGCCGGAGCGCTCATTTATGCAGGCGCAAAGCGTGAAAACCGGTTCGCGCTGCCAAATACACGCTTTCTTCTGCATGAACCGCGCGGCGGTATCGGAGGTCAGGCGACCGATATTGAAATACAGGCACAGCAGATCATCCGCATGCGCGAGCGCCTGAACAGGATATTTGCGGAAGCCACCGGCCAGTCACTTGAAAAGATCAAGGAAGATACTGATCGTGACTTCTGGATGAGTGCGGAAGAAGCCAAGGAATATGGTCTTGTCGGTCAAATCGTAACCCACAGAAGCGAGATTTCGTAACTGCACATTTCCCCGTTCATTTACGCGGCTTAAACAAATGCGATCCAATCTGCCAGAAAATCAATTGAACTGGTAGAGTATATGGCACGCGCAATCGAACATCTTGCCAAGCGGGTCGGCGCGTTGGCGCCCGAAGACTCGCTGGCAGATGCGCTGTTGCGGATGGAGGATGATCGCAGCCTCAATGCGCTGCCTGTTGCCTTCGAAGGCGCGCTGGTGGGGCTGGTCATGCGCACGCGGCTGGAAAGCGTCGCGCGCTCGGTGCCCACACCCGACGTGCTGTCGGCAACGCCGGTTACGCGGATCATGTCGCCGGACCCGGTCATGATCGAGGCGGGCGCGTCCTTGCGCAAGGCCGCACACACTGTCCTTGCGGCCGGACGCGCGCCGGTTTCACCCGTCATGATCCTTGTTGCGCATGGCCGGTATATCGGGCTTGTCGAGCTTGGCGACCTGCTCGCCGCGCTTGCCGATCAGGCGGGCCGGGCATCGGTCAGTGCGCGCGGGGCGCACCAGCGGGCGGACCAACTGTTGCACACGTTGTCGGGTGCCGAGGCGCATCATCACCGCCAGCTGGCAGTGATCGGCCACGAACTGCGCACCCCGCTCAACGCCATGCTGGGACTTGCCGACGAGATTGCCGCTGCAAATGGCTCAATCAGTGACCTTCGTGAGCGGGCAGACGCGTTGACGCAGGCTTGCGAGAGCCTTGATGCTTTGCTCAGGCGGCTGATTGATGCTGGCCGTCTTGGTGAGGAGGCGGTTGTGGATATTTCCGCGTTCGCCACGCGCCCGCTTGCCGAGCAGTTGGCCGCGCTCTGGCGTATGCGTGCGCAGGCGGCGGGGCTGGAATTGAAAATTACCGTCGACCGGTCGGTGCCAGACACAGTTGCCGGCGATCTTGTGCGCGTGCGCCAGATTCTCGACAATCTGATCTCCAATGCCGTGAAATATGCAGATGCCGGCGGGCTGGATGTCCGGTTCATCGCGCTCAGCGGGGCGGCTGGCCCGGCGCTTCAGGTCGAGGTTGCCGATGACGGGCCGGGTATTGACCTGACCAGACGCGAGAGTGTTTTCGAAGCCTATCGACGCGGCGGGGATGCCGAAGGCGCGGTCGAGGGCACCGGCCTCGGTCTTCACCTGGCGCGCAATCTTGCCCGCAGCCTTGGCGGTGACCTTGCTTATCAGGCACGTCAGGAAGGCGGCAGCCTTTTCCGGCTGACACTGCCGGTTCGCGTGGTCACCCAAACGGAAAAACCGCATACACCCCGCATTCGCCGGCGCAGTTTCGAACTGTCGCGCATCCTTCTGGTCGAGGACCATGCGCCGAGCCGGGACATAGCCATTCGGGCGCTTGAGCAGGCTGGTTGGCAGGTCGAGACCGCTGACACGCTTCAGGAGATGTCCGAACAGCTCAAACGCACCACGTTTCAGGCGATTGTTGCCGATGTTCATCTTCCCGATGGTGACACCTGCGAGCTTCTGCGTGGCTGGTCGGCAAGCCCTTCGGGCTCCGTCTTGCCGCCATTGCTTGCCCTGACCGCAGATATCAGCCAGACCCGGCGCGATATCTGCCTGCGGGCGGGATTTTCCGATGTCATTGCCAAGCCCCTGCGCGGGCGTGAACTGGTCACTGCGCTTGCGGACATGATCGTGGAAACATTGCCACAACAGGCACGCCGGGCCTGACATTCAGCGGGTGAACGCCAGCAAATGGTGGTTCGGGGGAGACTTGAACTCCCGACCTCGCGATTATGAGTCGCGCGCTCTAACCAGCTGAGCTACCGAACCGCTGCCGGCAAATTGGCAAGCGCGCTGGATACACGCACAAGCCGGGGCTCGCAAGCGCTTCAGGGTGCGATTTGTGCAACATGTTCGGCGATCGCCAGCGAAGATGTCAGCCCCGGACTTTCAATTCCGAACAGGTTGACCAGACCCGGCGTTCGGTGCGTCTCAGGCGTCTCGATGCGGAAATCTCCCGACGGCTCTCCCGGTCCTACCAGTTTCGGGCGCACACCGGCATAATCGGGTGCAAGTTGCTCTTCGCGCAATTGCGGCCAGTAGCTGCGTGCTGCCGCAAAGAACTTCGATGCACGGGCCGGATCGACGCGATAGTCGAACGGCGGTCCGGCATCTTCCGGCAGCCATTCGGCATCCGGGCCAAGCTTTCCGCGGCCGCCAAGATCAACAGTCAGGTGCAGGCCGAGCGATGCGGCGCGCGGCATCGGATAGATCAGCCGAGAGAAGGGCGTTTTCCCCTGTATCGTGAAGTATGACCCTTTCACAAAGCGCGGAACGGGCAGCGCGCCCTGATGTTCGCCGTCGATCGATCTGGCAATCTCGACGGAACGATGACCGGCCGCATTGATGACGCAGCGCGCAAGGATCCGTGCCGGCTGGTCGCCCCCGGTGCGCAGTTCGATGCGGCCGTCAGAGCACGCGGAACCGCCAAGCACAGGGGTCGCCAGCGCAAGGCTGCCGCCAGCGGATTCCATTTCGCCTTGCAGGGCCAGGAAATAGCCATGACTGTCGAAAATGCCGGAAACGGTCGAATGCATCGCCGCAACAATATCTGGCGACAGGGCCGGCTCAAGGCGGCGCGCGGCATCCCCGTCGATCAGTTCCAACCCTTCCACGCCATTGGCTATTGCGCGGGTCTCAAGGCTTACCAACTGCTGCGCTTCACTGTCATCACTCGCCACGACGAGCTTGCCGCAGCGCTTGTAGGTGACGCCATGGCTGCCGAGATAATCATACAGGGCGCGCCTTCCGGCGACACAGAAGCGTGCCTTCAGTGAGTCCTGCGCATAATAAAGGCCGGCATGGATCACCTCGGAATTTCGCGACGACGAGTGCACGGCGATGTCGGGTTCCGCCTCCAGCACAATCACCTCCCGGCCCGTGAGCGCGAGCGCGCGCGCGCAGGCAAGACCGATCACGCCGGCCCCGATCACCACGCAGTCCATTTCGAAGATGTCATCCATGCGCGAAACAATAATGCATGTCGCAGGCTGGGCGTGAGGCCCATCGCGCGCTAGTTTGTCGCACATGAAGCAATCCATGCTTGTCATCGCCATCATTGCCACGATTACAGCGCCCGTCGCGATCTGCGAGACGCCGCAGTCGGTGCTGGCAGCCTTCGAGAATGGCCGGTTTGAGGATGCCGCGCAGATGGCAAGTCTCAGGGCGGATTCCGATTCGAGAGCTTTCGCGGCACGCGCGCTGCTGGCCAGTGCAATGTGCGGGGAGGACCAGCCGCCGCAAGACCTGATCACAAGGGCTGAGACGTTGGCGCGCGAAGCCATTTCTGGTCAGCCCGACCATATCGAGGGGCGGCTTCAACTCGCGATTGCCTTGTCGCTGAAGGCGCGTCCGCTTTCCACCCGCGATGCGAGGAAAACGGGATATGGTGACACCACGCGCGATCTTGCACAGGCGGTGCTGCGCGATGATCCTGGCAATGCGTATGCCCACGGCCTGTTGGCGGTCTGGAATGTTGAAGTCGTGCGCCGCGGCGGTGCGTTCGGTTCGGCGATCATGGGCGCGAGCGTCAGCCGTGGCCTCACGCACTACCGAGAGGCTATCACAGCGCGGCCGGGCGATGCGTCCATTCACTGGCAGATGGCGCGTGCGCTGGCGGCGCTGGATGCGCGCAAATATGCCGAGGACATCCGGGAGGCACTTGATGGCGCACGCGCGGCGCCAGCAGATGACGTGCTTGAACAGGTGATGGCCGCGCGGGCGGTTCGTCTTTCAGAGGCGATGGACACGCTCGGCCATCGCGAGATCGAAGCTCTGGCCGAAACAATGCTGTAACAGGGCAGGACTTCAGAGCTTTGCGGCGATCTGCCCGGCCAATGCCTTGAGCTCTTCGCCATCGGCCTGCTGGCCACCGGCATGGCCCGCCAGGTTCTCGCCCTGCCAGCGTGGGATGATGTGGAAATGCAGGTGGAAAACGCTCTGGCCGGCAGGTGCACCGTTGAACTGGGTGACAACAAGCCCGTCAGGCTGCAGCGCCGCAGTCACAGCGCGGGCGACCTTCTGGACGCGCAGCATATATGAGCCGAGCCTGTCGGGCGGCAAATCCAGCAGGTTGCGCGCGCCGATGAATTTCGGAACCACGAGCGTGTGGCCCTTCGATTGCGGGAACAGATCGAGGAAGGCCAGGGCGATCTCATCTTCATAGACCTTTGCCGCCGGCAATTCGCCGCGAATGATCTTTGCAAAGATGTTGTCGGGCTCATAGCTGCCGTTCAGGGCCATATTCGATCCTTCGCTGAGGTTTGATCTGCGCAAGCGATATCTAAAGACAAAGCCTGCCCGCCCGGCAAGCCCCGTTATCGTTGCCAGAGCGCATTGAGCTGGCGCGCGATACTGTCGGCGCGCTCGACAATTGCCCAGTGGCCAGCGCCATGTTCGACATGAAGCGGATGGTTCCAGCGCCGGGTGAAGCGCTCGGCCACGGCGAGCGGAACATAAGGGTCGGTTTCGCCCCAGACCACCAGCCCGCGTTCCGGTAGGTGGCGCAGATCATCTTCCCAGTCGCCGCGAAAGCGCAGCCCCCGCGCGGAGCGATACAGTTTCAGGATGCAGCGCTTCATCACCGCGTCCATCTGCGCTGCCTCATGCTCGGCCAGCGCTGCCGGCAGGCCCTGATCTTGCAGCGCACGGGCAAGCGCGGATTGGCGCATGCCCAGCATGACCAGTTCGCCGACAATTGGTATGGCCCACAGGCGCGCCAGTCTGTGGCCGGAATATTCGCTGTCGATCAGCGCATTTGACACCGCCCAGCTGGCAAACAGGTCCGGCCTCAGGCTGGCCGCGCGCAGGGTCAGCAGAGCACCCCAGTCATGGCCGACAATGTGCACGCGCTCGCCAGAGCTGGCGGCGCGCTCGGCCTCGCCAATCAGCCAGGTGGCATAGGCCTCCTTGGTCGCCCTGAAACTGGCAGGCACCGGCGCGCCAAAGCCGGGCAGGGCAGGGCAAAGCACCTGACTTTCGCCAAGGTCCAGCACGGCGATCAGCGGCGACCAGACCGCTGGCGTGTCGGGCACGCCATGAACAAACAGGACTTTCATTGCTCGCCTTCGGCAGGTTCAATCACGGGCCTTGATCCGCGCAGCCAAGAGTGGCGCGTGGCTGTTTACAGGTCCATTTGTTTTTTGACCCTTCTCAGTCCTCAGCACCTTGCCGGTCAGATTTTTCAGATCCGCCCACCGGGTTGACCCTGTGTCAGTCTTGCCGGTGGCACGGCGATTGGGCATCGTATGGCAGAGACATGATACAAATCAGGAGGACCAGATGAAAACACGCATCACCGAGCTTTTCGGCATTCAGCATCCGATCATTCAGGGCGGCATGCATTTTGTCGGCTTTGCAGAAATGGCTGCGGCGGTTTCCAATGCGGGCGGGCTTGGCATCATCACCGGCCTGACGCAGCGAACGCCGGGCGACCTTGCCAATGAAATCGCGCGCTGCCGGGAGATGACCGACAAGCCTTTCGGTGTGAACCTGACTTTCCTTCCGAGCGTCAATCCGCCCGACTATCCCGGCTATGTGAAGGCGATCATCGAGGGCGGGATCAAGGCGGTGGAGACGGCGGGCAACAATCCGCAAATGGTGCTGCCGCATCTCAAGGAAGCGGGCATTTCCGTCATCCACAAGTGCACCTCGGTGCGCCACGCGCTGAAAGCACAAGCGATCGGCTGCGACGCGGTTTCCGTTGATGGCTTCGAGTGTGGCGGCCATCCCGGTGAGGATGACGTGCCCAATTTCATCCTGCTGCCGCGTGCGGCCGAAGAGCTGGACATCCCGTTTGTGTCCTCCGGCGGCATGGCGGATGGCCGCTCGCTGGTGGCCTCGCTTGCGCTTGGTGCCGAAGGCATGAACATGGGCACCCGCTTCATCGCGACAAAGGAGGCCCCGGTGCATGAAAATGTGAAACAGGCCCTTGTCGCCGCCTCCGAACTGGACACGCGGCTGGTGATGCGCCCGCTGCGCAATACCGAGCGCGTGCTCAACAATGCGGCGGTTGAAAAGCTGCTTGAAAAGGAAAAACGTCTTGGTGCCGATCTCAAATTCGAGGACATCATCGAAGAGGTCGCCGGCGTGTATCCGCGCATCATGAAAGAGGGCGAGATGGATGCCGGCGCGTGGAGCTGTGGCATGGTTGCCGGCCTGATCCACGACATTCCCAGCGTGCAGGAACTGATGGACCGGATCATGAGCGAGGCCGAACAGATCATCAGCGAGCGGCTTGCTGGCTTTCAGAATGCGAGTGTCATGGCGTAAACCGCCTTTATCCACGCCTTCCCATTCAGCGGCAAGACGGTCTATGCTCGCCTCTATACTGCAGAATGTCCGCAAAGGAGCGCTGCCATGAAACGCCTTGCCATCCTCGTCGCTGCCGCGGCACTTGGTGCCTGCGCCGGCATGCTCGAAACCTCGCAACCGGGGTCTGCCCCCACAGCCACAAGCGCGCCGGTATCGGCGCTTCCGGCGGCTGCCGGTCCGGGCGGGCGGATGCCGGCCGGGCGCCCGCTGGGTGTGCGCAGCGCAGTGGTGGCACCAAGCGCTGCTGCGGCCACAGCCCATCCGCTGGCCACTCAGGTTGCGCTCGACACGATGAAAGCCGGCGGCAGCGCGATCGACGCGGCCATCGCAGCCAACGCCCTGCTGGGCCTGGTCGAGCCGACCGGCAATGGCATAGGCGGGGACCTGTTCGCCATCGTCTGGGACCCGAAAACGCAGAAGCTCCATGGCTATAACAGCTCGGGACGTTCACCACGAGGCGCAACCCTCGCAGACATGCAGGCGGCTGCCGATGCGCATGGCGGGGGAGAGGAAATACCGCCTTTCGGCAGCGCACCGGTCAGCGTGCCGGGCACGGTCGATGGCTGGTTTGCCCTGCATCAGCGGTTCGGCCGCCGGTCCATGCGTGACAATCTCGGCCCGGCGATCGAATATGCCCGCAAGGGCGCGCCGATCCCGGAAGTCATCGCCTATTACTGGAGGGGCAATGAGTTGCGCCTGCGCGAGGCGGCGGAAAGTGGCATGCTGGAAGAGTTCGCCAACGCGCAGGCCACCTATTTCAGTCCGAGCCCACGCGAGGGTTCGCTGTTTCGCAACCCAGACCTTGCCAATACGCTGGAGCGAATTGCCCGGTCCGGGCGCGATGAGTTTTATCGTGGCGAAACCGCGCGCAGGATGGACGCCTATTTCCGGCGCATCGGCGGCTTTCTTCATATATGATTAATGTACATAACAATAATAACACCGAACATTTAAAACCGTTTCAA